>NZ_JAVREN010000008.1:0-191884 GCF_031845405.1 Streptomyces boetiae | reverse complement strand
CGCTGGCACCGCCCCGGGCGGGGGTGCTTGGACCGGGAAGGCCGGGGCGGTGCCAGCGAGCGGCGGGGCCTGGGCGGGGGAGGCCCCGGCCTGGGGCTGGGCCGGAAAGCCCGCCTGAGGTGCCTGGGCCGGAAAGCCCGCCGGGGGCGCCTCGCCCGGGAGGGCCGGGGCGGCGGCGACGGGCGGCGGGGGCGCCTGGGCCGGGGAGCCGGGTGGCTGGGCCGCGTACGCCGTCGGCGGGGTCGCGTGGGCGTAGGGCGGGGCCGGGGGGTGGGGGACCGTGGAGCGGTAGTCGACCGCGCCCTGGGTCATGCGCATGTAGGCCTCCTCCAGGGACGCCTGGTGCGGGGACAGCTCCCACAGCCGCACGTCCGCCTCGTGGGCCAGGTCGCTGATCCGGGGGAGCTCGCAGCCGAAGACCTTCAGCGCGCCGTCCTCCTCCGGCTGGACCTGCGCCCCCGCCGCGCTCAGCGCGCGGACCAGCGCCTCCCGCTGCCCGTCGGGCGTGCGGACCCGGGCGAAGCCCGTGGAGTTCTGCGCTATGAAGTCCCGCACCGGCAGGTCGGCCATCAGCTGGCCGCGCCCGATGACGATCAGGTGGTCGGCCGTCTGCGCCATCTCGCTCATCAGGTGGCTGGAGACGAACACCGTCCGGCCCTCGGCCGCCAGCCGCCGCATCAGGTGCCTGACCCACAGGATGCCCTCGGGGTCGAGGCCGTTGACCGGCTCGTCGAACAGCAGCACCCGCGGGTCGCCCAGCAGCGCCGCGGCGATGCCCAGCCGCTGGCCCATGCCGAGCGAGAAGCCCTTGGAGCGCTTCTTGGCCACCTCCGTCAGCCCCACCACGGCCAGCACCTCGTCCACCCGCCGCGCCGGGATGCCCGCGAGCTGCGCCAGGCACAGCAGGTGGGCGCGGGCGCTGCGGCCCCCGTGCTTGGCGTTGGCGTCCAGCAGCGCGCCCACCAGGCGCGGGGCGTTCGGGAGCTGCCGGTACGGGTAGCCCCCGATCGTGACCGTGCCGGAGGTGGGCGCGTCCAGGCCCAGGATCATCCGCATCGTGGTCGACTTCCCGGCGCCGTTCGGGCCGAGGAAGCCGGTGACCTTGCCGGGCTGCACCCGGAAGGACAGGTTGTAGACGGCCGTTTTCGAGCCGTAGCTCTTGCTCAGGCCGATCGCCTCGATCATCCGCTCACCCATCGCAGCCGATACGCGTCCCCCATTGAGCCCAGAACCCTATCGGCTGCGGCGGCCCGGCGTCCCGGAAGGCCCTAGGCGTCCCGCTTCCGCAGCACGGCCCAGCCGGCGAGCAGCGCGGCGGCGATCCACAGCAGCATCACCAGCAGCCCCGTCCACGGCCCGTAGGGGCGTTCCCCGTCGTCCACGACCGCCATGATCCGCGAGCCCGCCCGGTCGGGCAGCCAGTCCCCGACCCGCTCGGTGGCCGAGACGTTGGCCAGGATGCCGGAGATCATGAAGAAGAAGGGGATCAGCACCCCGAAGGACAGCATCGGGCTGCGCAGCACCCAGGTCAGGGCCATCGCGAACAGCGCGATCAGCCCCAGGTAGAGCCCGGCCCCGAAGACGGCGCGCAGCACCCCGGGCCGTCCCAGGTCCGTGCGGTGCTCGCCGAGCGCGGCCTGCCCGAGGGCGAACGTCAGGAAGCTGGTGGCCATCCCGACCAGCAGCGCCAGGGCGGTGGCCACCGTCAGCTTCGCCGCCATCAGCACCCCGCGGCGGGGCACGGCGGCCAGAGAGGCGCGGATCATGCCGGTGCTGTACTCGGTGGAGACGGTCAGGATGCCGAAGGCGATCATGGCCAACTGCCCCAGGGCGATCCCCGCGAAGCTGGTCAGCGTCGGGTCGAACGTCAGCCGCTCGCGCCGCGAGAGGTCGTCGAAGGTGTGGTCGGTCAGGGCGCTGATCAACGTCCCCAGCGCGGCCGTCACCAGCAGCGCGGCGGCCAGCGTCCACACCGTGGAACGCACGGAGCTGATCTTGGTCCACTCCGCGCGCAGCACCCGGCCGGTCTCCGCCACCGCTCAGCCCTCCCGCGCCTGGTACTCGACGCGCCCGTGCGTCAGCCGCATGAACGCCTCCTCCAGCGAGGCCCGCTGGGGACTCAGCTCGTGCAGGACCACGCCGCGCTCCGCGGCCAGCTCCCCGATCCGGGCGGCCAGTTCCGCGGGGCCCGCGGGGGGGCGTTCGGCCTCCAGGGCGCCCTCGGGGCCTTGGCGCGCCTCGATGCCGGCCGTCGCCAGGGCGTCGCGCAGCCGCTCGGGCTCGGGAGTGCGGACACGCACGAAGGTGCGGGCGTTCTCCGCGATGAAGCGGGCCATGGAGGTGTCGGCGAGGAGCCGGCCCTGACCGATGACCACGAGGTGGTCGGCGGTCAGGGCCATCTCGCTCATCAGGTGGCTGGAGACGAACACGGTCCGGCCGTCGGCGGCCAGCCGCTTCATCAGGTGGCGCACCCAGTGGATGCCCTCGGGGTCGAGGCCGTTGACCGGCTCGTCGAAGATCAGCACCCGCGGGTCGCCCAGCAGGGCCGCGGCGATGCCCAGGCGCTGGCCCATGCCCAGGGAGAAGCCGCGGGGCCGCTTGCGGGCCACGGACTCCAGGCCCACCAGGTCCAGCACCTCTCCGACCCGGCCCGGCGGGATGCCGTTGCTCTGGGCCAGCCAGGTCAGGTGCCGGCGGGCCGTGCGGCCGGGGTGGACGGCCTTGGCCTCCAGGAGCGCGCCGATGCGGGTGAGGGGCCGGCGCAGCCGGTCGTAGCGGCGGCCGTCGATCAGGGCGGTGCCGGAGGTGGGGTGGTCCAGGCCCAGGATCATCCGCATCGTGGTGGATTTGCCCGCGCCGTTGGGGCCGAGGAAGCCGGTGACCAGGCCGGGGCGCACGGCGAAGGAGAGGCCGTCCACGGCCGTCTTCGGGCCGTACCGCTTCGTCAGGCCGCGCACCTCGATCACGGTTCGACGCTGACACGGCGCAGGGGCCGCCGCCCGGTGGGGGCGGCGGCCCCTGCGCCGTTGAGGTGAGGGGGCGGGCGCGGGCCCGCCGCCTCCGGGGTCAGCGGGACTGCTGGGCGGGAACGCCCTTGGCCAGGCCCTCGTCGCCGTCGTCGTCGCCGAGGGTGGCGGCGGCGACCTGAGCGCCGGTCAGGGTGGCCAGCATCTCGCGGACGTTGGTCAGCTGGGCGTTGATGCTGTCGCGGCGGTTGGTCAGGGCGGCCAGCTCGCGCTCGGACTCGCTGCGGATCCGGTCGGCCTTGGCGTTGGCGTCGGCCACGATGTCCTCGGCCTGGCGCTGCGCGGTCTCCACCGTCTGGCGGGCCCGCCGCTCGGCGTCGGTGCGCAGCTTCTCGGCCTCCAGGCGAAGCTGCTCGGCGCGGTGCTCGATCTCGGCCAGGCGCTTCTCGGCCTTGGCCTGACGGGACGCCAGGTCGCGCTCGGACTGCTCGCGGCGCTTGGCGAGGTTGGTCTCGAAGTCGGCCGCGGCCTGGGCCGCCTTCGCCCGGGTGTCCTCGAAGAGGGCGTCGGCCTCCTCGCGCTTGGCCTGCGCGTCCTTCTCCGCCTCGGCGCGGGTGGCGGCGGCGTCGCCCTGCGCCTTCTCGACGATGCGGGAGCCCTCGTCCTCGGCCTTGGCCTTGCGCTCGGCGGCGTAGGACTCGGCGTCGTTGCGCACCTGCTGGGCCGCCGCCTCGGCCAGCTCCCGGTGCTGCTCGGCCGCGCGACGGGCCTCCTCGCGCAGGTCCTTCGCCTCCTCCTCGGCGAGGCGGAGGATCTTCTCGACCCGGGCGCCGAGACCCGCGTAGGAGGGCTCGGCGTCGGAGATGGCTGCCTGGGCGTTCTGCGTCTCTAGGTGCAGCTCCTCAATCCGCTTCTCCAGCGACGTGATACGAGCCAGCGCGCTGTCGCGGTCGGCGACGAGCTTGGAGATGCGGTCGTCCACCTGCCCGCGGTCGTAGCCGCGCCGCACGAGCTCGAAGCCGAAGGGGGAGGATGTTTCGCTCATGAGGTTCCTGTCGAATCAGACGGCTGAGTGAGATGGTGATCTGTCGGGCCTGGGCGGTCAGCGCTTCGAGGTCGAGCTCCTAAAGCCTGGAGTCGGACGGGTCCATGCCCTCGGAGGCATCATCCTAGGGGGCAACCCGGCGTGTCATCGAGCCGAACGGGTTTCTGTGTGGAGAATGTTCGGCCGCAACCACGGGGTGCCCGCGCGGTGGATCTTGCGGGTCCCGGGCCGGTGAGCGCGCCCGTCCCCGGGGGCTCGAGCGGCCGGGTCCCGCCCTAGTTCGCCGGGCGCTTTCCGCCGCCGGGACGGCGAGGGCCGGCCCCCGCGCCGGCGCCCGCCGCGACCGTTCCGCCGCCGTTCCCGCCTCCGGGCTTGGGCGCCTCGAAGGACTCCAGCGCCTCCAGCACGTCCTGCACGCGGGAGATCTCGGCGTTGATGTCGGCGCGCCTGCGGGCGAGCTTCTCCAGCTCACGCCTGCCCTCCTCCACCGTGCGCTTGGCCTCCCGCTCGGCCTCGGCCCGCATCTGCTGCGTCTCGCGCAGCGCCCCCGCACGCTGCTGCTCGGCGTCCTTCAGCAGTGCCTCCGCCTTCCTGACCGCGGCGACACGTACCTTACTCGCCTCGGCGTTCGCCTCCGCGACGGCCTGTTCGGCGGTGGCAGCGGCCTCGGCGCGCTGCTCCTCGGCGGCTTTCATCAGCTTGTCGACGCGCTCGCCCGCGGCCCGCGACAGCTCGGCCGCCTCGCGCCTGGCACGGTCGTGCAGCTCCTGCACCTCGGTGTCCACCCGGGCCCGGCGCTCCTCGGCCCGCTCGCGGATGGCCGCCGCGTCCCGGCGCGCCTCCTCCAGGAGCTGGTTGGCGTCCGCCCGCGCGGTCTCCACCAGGTGGGCGGAGGCCTCCTGGGCGTCCTCGACCAGGCGGCCCGCCTCCTGGCGGGCGGCGGCCACCATCGTGTCGGACTGCTTCTCCGCCGCGGCGGCGGTGCGCAGCGCCTCCTCCTGCGCCTGGGAGAGCAGCTCGTCGGCCTGCTCGGCCGCCTCGCTCCGCTTGCGGGCCGCCTCGGTGCGGGCGCTGTCCAGCAGCGCGTCGGCCTCGGCGCGCACCCGCTCGGCCTCCGCGGCGGCGCCGGAGCGCTGCCGCTCCGCCTCCGCCAGCGCGTCCTTGACGGTCCGTTCGGCCAGCGCGGAGGCGGCCTCCTTCTCCTCGGCCGACTCCCGCAGCACGCGGGCGGCCTCGCGCTCGGCCTCCGAGCGGTGGGTGGCGATCTCCGCCTCGGCGGCCTCCCGCAGCCCCGCGACCGAGTCGCGCACCTGCTGCGCCTTGTGCTCGGCGGCGGCCACCAGCGTTTCCGCCCGGCGCTCGGCGTCGTCGATGCGCCCCCGCGCGGAGGCCAGCAGCTCCTCGCTCTGGGCGTGCGCCTGCGCGCGCTCCCGGTGCGCGGCCTCGCGGGCCTCCTCCAGCAGCGCGTCGGCCTCGGCCCGCAGCCGGCCGGCCTCCTCCTGGGCCGCGGCCAGCGCCTGCGCCGCCTCGGCCGCCGTCCGCTCGGCCGCCGCCGCCGCGTCGGCCCGCACCCGGTCCGCGGACTGGGTGGCCGCGTCGCGCAGCCGGTCGGCCTCGGCGATGGCCTCGCCGCGCAGCCGGACCGCCAGCTCCTCGCCCTCCACGCGGAAGCGGGCCGCGTCGGCCATCGCCTCCTCGCGCACTTGCGCCGCAGCCTGCTCGGCCTGCTCGGTCAGCGCCCGGATCCGCTCCGCCGCCTCCGCCCGCAGCCGCTCGTTCTCCGCCAGGGCCTCCGCGCGGATGCGGTCCGCCTCCGCGCGGGCCGAGGCCAGCGCGTCCTCGGCCTGCGCCAGCCGCTCCTCGGCCTCGGCCCGCAGCCGCTCCAGCTCGGCGGTGGCGGCCTCGCGCTCCGCGCGCGCCGCCTCCCGCGCCTCGGAGCGCATCCGGCGCGCGGTCTCCTCGGCCTCCTGGGTCGTGCGCTCCGCCTGCGCGCCCGCGTCCGTGCGCTGCTTCTCCGCCTCCGCGCGCGCCTTCTTCAGCGCCGCCTCGGCCTGATTGCGCAGCGTCGTGGCCCGCTCGATCGCCTCGGTGCGCACCCGTTCGCTCTCGGAGGTGGCCGCCGCCCGCAGCTCCTCGGCGTCCGCGCGGGCCTGGGTCAGCACCTCCTCGGCCGTGGCCGCCGCCTGCTCGATCTGCGCCACGGCCTCCCGGCGGGCCTCGGCCCGCAGCCGCTCGCCCTCCTCGGCCGCCTCGGCGCGCAGTTGCTCCGCCTCGCCGCGCAGCCGGCGGGCCTCCTCCTGGAGCTGGACCGTCTTGGCCCGGTACTCCTCGGTGTCCGACTGGGCCGCGCCCTTGAGCTGCTCGGCCACGTCGTGCGCCTCGGCGCGCAGCCGGTCGGCCTCCTCCTCGGCGGCCTGCCGCAGGCGTTCGGCCTCCTCCACGGCGGCCCGGGTGGTGGCCTTCGCCTCCTGCTCGGCGGAGGTGAGCACCTCCTCGGCGGTCCGCGCCGCCTCGGCCAGCTGCGCCGCGTACTCCTCGGCGGACTTGGAACGCGCCTCCTCCGCCGCCTCGGACACCAGCCGCTCGGCCTCGGCCCGCGCCTCGTCCAGCGCCTGCTGGGCCTCGGCCCTGCGGCTCTCCGCGTCCCGGGTGGCCTCGCCGACCATCCGCGCGACCTCGGCCTTGGCCGTCGAGGTGCGCTGCTCGTAGTCCGACTCGGCCACGGCGCGGCGCTTCTCCGCGTCCGCCGTGGCCTCCGCGACCAGCCGCTCGGCCTCCTCGCGAGCGGTCCGCAGCTCCGCCTGGGCCTCGTTCGCCCGCTCCTCGGCCTTGCGGACCAGCGCGGCGGCCTCCCGGCGGCCGGTGTCCGCCTCCTGCGCGGTCGTGGTCCGCAGCAGGTCGGCGTGGTCGGCGGCCTCCTGGGCCTGCGTGGAGGCGGCCGTCAGCATCCGCTCGGCGTCCGCGCGGGCCCGGCGCAGCAGCTCCTCGGCCTCCGCGCGGGCGGTCTCGGCCTCCGCCGCCAGGCGCGCCCGGGCCTCCTCGGCCAGCCGCAGGGCCTCGGCCCGGGCCTGGGAGACGGTCTGCTCGGCCTCCGCCCGGCTCTCCTCCAGCAGCCGGCGGGCCTGCGCCTCGCTCCGGGCGCGCAGCTGCTCGGCCCAGGCGACGTTCTCGTTGACGTGGGACTCGACGGTGGAGCGGCGCTGCGCCAGCTCCTCGTCCAGGCGCTGGCGGCGGCCCACCGCCTCGGCGTGCAGCTCGGCCTCCATCCGCGCCCGCTGCTCGGACTGCTCCTGCAGGACCCGCTGCGTCCTGGCCCGGGCCTCCCGCAGCTCGCGCTCGGCGTCCGAGCGGATCTGGTCCGCCTGGTGCTGGGCGGTGCGCAGTAGCTGCTCGGCGTGGGCGGTGAGGTCCCCGTACACGGGGCGCAGGGCCAGCGCCCGGCGCACCTCGTGCAGCTTGGCGCGCAACACCTCGACCTGGTAGCCGAGGTCGTCGGCGTGGTCGACCGCCTTGTCCCGCTCCTTCTTCAGCCGCTCCATCTCGGCTTCGAGCTGCGAGAGGTGGTCCTCAGCCTGGTAGGCGTCGTAGCCCCGCACTGCGCGGTCCCATCCGTCCCCTGGTCGTGGTGAAGCAAGATCCGGTTGTCGCTCCGGTCTTCGGGCGAACGCGGGACGAGCTGGAAGCCATGCCCCGGCTGGGCCACTCTACCGGCCGGGGCAGCTCGCGTCAGTGGGCTCCGGCCTCGTCGGAGGGATCCTTGGCGGCGGCCGTCACGAGCTCCGTGAGCACTCCGTGACAGTCCTTGGGGTGCAGGAAGGTGATGCGGGAGTTCATGGAGCCGCGCCGGGGCTCGTCGTACAGCACCCGCACGCCCTTGCCGCGGATCTCCGCCGCGTCGCCGTCCACGTCGGCGGTGCCGAAGGCGATGTGGTGCACGCCCTCGCCGTTCTTGGCCAGCCACTTGCCGACCGCGGAATCCTCGCGGGTGGGCTCGAGGAGCTGGAGGTAGGAGGCGCCGCCGTCGTCGGTGCCGTTGATCCTGAGCATGGCCTCGCGCACGCCCTGCTCCTCGTTGACCTCCGAGTGGAAGACCTCGAAACCGTAGGTCGCACGGTAGAACTCCACCGTCGCGTCGAGGTCGAAGCAGGCGATCCCGATGTGATCGATACGCGTCAACATTCCCCTAGTGCATCGTCTTTACGGGGAGGTTGCAACGTGCGCACCGTCACACGGACGCGCCGGTGACCCCCCGCATCACGCTCTGTAGATTGACGTAAACCCTCGTTTACTCCCGATTCTTCCGAGGAGTGCAGCATGACAGCAACCAACGGCATCACCTCCGTGGTCGTCGCGGGTGCCAGGACTCCCATGGGCCGCCTGCTCGGCTCGCTCAAGCCCTTCTCCGGCGCGGAGCTGGGCGGCTTCGCCATCAAGGCCGCGCTGGAGCGCGCCGGGGTCTCCGGCGAGCAGGTGCAGTACGTGATCATGGGGCAGGTCCTCCAGGCCGGGGCGGGGCAGATCCCGGCGCGGCAGGCCGCCACCAAGGCCGGCATCCCGCTGACCGTCCCGGCACTCACGGTGAACAAGGTCTGCCTCTCGGGCCTGGACGCCATCGCCCTGGCCGACCAGCTCATCCGGGCGGGCGAGTTCGACGTGATCGTGGCCGGCGGCCAGGAGTCGATGACCAACGCGCCGCACCTGCTGCCGAAGTCCCGGGAGGGCTACAAGTACGGCTCCCTGGAGGTCCTCGACTCCATGGCGCACGACGGCCTCACCGACTCCCTCGAAGGCATCCCGATGGGCGCCTCCACGGAGAACTTCAACGCCCGCCTGGGCATCACCCGCGCCGAGCAGGACGCCGTCGCGGCCCTGTCCCACCAGCGGGCCGCCGCCGCCGCGAAGAACGGCGTCTTCGAGGCCGAGATCACCCCCGTGGAGATCCCGCAGCGCAAGGGTGACCCGGTCCTCTTCGCGCACGACGAGGGCGTCCGCGGCGACACCACCGAGGAGTCCCTGGCGCGCCTGCGCCCGGCGTTCTCCAGGGACGGCACCATCACCGCCGGCACCTCCTCGCAGATCTCCGACGGCGCCGCCGCCGTCGTGGTCATGTCCAAGGCCAAGGCCGAGGAGCTGGGCCTGGAGTGGCTGGCCGAGATCGGCGCCCACGGCAACGTCGCGGGCCCGGACAACTCCCTGCACTCGCAGCCGGCCAACGCCATCCAGCACGCCCTGGGCAAGGAGGGCCTGAGCGTCGACGACCTCGATCTCATCGAGATCAACGAGGCGTTCGCGGCTGTCGCCGTCCAGTCAATGAAGGCCCTGGGCGTCACCCCGGAAAAGGTGAACGTGAACGGCGGCGCCATCGCGCTGGGCCACCCCATCGGCATGTCCGGCGCCCGCGTGGTGCTGCACCTGGCGCTGGAGCTGCGCCGGCGCGGCGGCGGCACCGGCGCTGCCGCCCTGTGCGGCGGCGGTGGCCAGGGCGACGCCCTGATCGTGCGCGTGCCGCGGGCCTGACCCCGGCGCCCCCGGCGCCCCCGGCGGAGGACGGGCCGGCCCGCGTGCGGGCGGGCGGCCCGGCCGGACGCGGCGGGAGAGACTGGGGCGCACCGGGCCATGTCGGCCATACCGGGACGCGAGCGGGACGAGAAGGGAATGCGGAGACGGTGACGGAGATCGACGTGCAGGACCTGGTGGCCGGCGCGCGCGAGGGCCGGCCCAGGGCGGTCGCCCGGCTGATCTCCCTGGTGGAAGGGGCCTCGCCCCGGCTGCGCGAGGTGATGGCGGCGCTGGCGCCCCACACCGGCCACGCGTACGTCGTGGGCCTGACGGGCTCCCCGGGCGTCGGCAAGTCCACCTCCACCTCCGCCCTGGTGACCGCCTACCGGCGGGCCGGGAAACGCGTCGGCGTGCTCGCCGTCGACCCCTCCTCGCCGTTCTCCGGCGGTGCCCTGCTCGGGGACCGGATCAGGATGGGCGAACACGCCGGCGACCCCGGCGTGTTCATCCGTTCCATGGCTACCCGCGGCCACCTGGGGGGCCTGGCCTGGGCCGCCCCCCAGGCGGTCCGCGTGCTGGACGCGGCCGGGTGCGACGTGATCCTGGTGGAGACCGTGGGCGTCGGCCAGTCCGAGGTGGAGATCGCCGCCCAGGCCGACACGGCGGTGGTGCTGCTCGCCCCCGGCATGGGCGACGGCATCCAGGCGGCGAAGGCCGGAATCCTGGAGATCGGCGACGTCTTCGTCGTCAACAAGGCGGACCGGGACGGCGCGGACGCCACCGTCCGCGAGCTGAACCACATGCTCGGGCTCGGCGAGGCCCGCAAGCCCGGCGACTGGCGCCCCTCCGTGGTGAAGACGGTCGCCGCGCGCGGCGAGGGCGTCGAGGACGTCGTGGCCGCGCTGGACAAGCACCGCGCGTGGATGGAGGAGCGCGGCGAGCTGAACGCCCGGCGCACCCGCCGCGCGGCCCGCGAGGTCGAGACCATCGCCGTCACGGCGCTGCGCGAGCGCATCGCGGACCTCCGCGGCGACCGCCGCCTGACCGCCCTCGCGGAACGCATCGTGGCCGGCGGCCTCGACCCCTACGCGGCGGCCGACGAACTGATCGAGGGCGTCACGGGTCCCTGAACGTCCCGGCCGCGCCGTCGCCGGCGCGGCCTGTGAGGGGTCCCGCGGCGCGGGCCGTCGACCCCCGCGCGGGTCCCCTCGCGGGCGTCGCGGCCGTCAGAGGTTCCGGCTGTCCTCCGCTCCGCCGTCGTTCCGGTCCGCGCGTTCCGCGCGGGCGCCCCCCGGGTGTCCCGGGGGGCCGGGGCCCCGGTCGCGCTCCCGGAATCAGCTCCGGTCGTCGGCGTCGTCGTCACCGTCGTCCGCCGCGCTGTCGTCCCGCGCGTCGTCCCCGCTGTCCTCGCGGCTGTCGTCCCGGTCGTCATCCCTGTCGTCATCCCTGTCGTCCCGGTCGTCGTCCCGGGTGTCGTCCTCGCGGTGGTCCCCGTCCTCGTCCCTGTCGTCCCGGTCGTCGTCCGCGTCCCGTTCCGCATGCGTGATCTCCCCGGTGGCCGGGTCCACCCGCAGTTCGTGCTCCGTGCCGTCCTCGGCGCGGAGTTCCAGCTCCCAGGCGCCGTCGTCCAGCGTGGCCTCGCGCAGGGTCGCGCCCGTCTCGCGCTCGGCCAGGCGGATGGCCTCGGCCGCGTCCACGGCGGCGCCCTGGGGGGAGTCGTCGTCCCGGTCGGCCGGGCCGCTGCCCAGCACCTCGCCGCCGTCCTCCGCGATCAGCACCCGGTGCCAGGCGCCGTCCTCGCCGAGCACCTCCACCTCCCAGCCGCGCGCCCGGCCGTCGTCGTCCCGGTCGTCGTCCCGGTCGCCCCCGTGCCACTCGATCTCCGCGACAAGCCCCGGCACCTCGTCCAGCGCGGCCCCGGCCGCCCGCAGCGCGGCCGAGCCGTCCCCGTCCCCCTCCGCGCCGTCGAGCCCGACGTCCCGCGGCTGCGCCGCGGCGGCCACCGCGTCCGTTGCCCCGTCTCCGTCCCCCTCCGAGCCGA
Source organism: Streptomyces boetiae (assembly GCF_031845405.1). NCBI lineage: Bacteria > Bacillati > Actinomycetota > Actinomycetes > Kitasatosporales > Streptomycetaceae > Streptomyces > Streptomyces boetiae. Next base: position 180,333 of record NZ_JAVREN010000008.1, on the reverse strand, counting down.
GCGCCGCGCCCGCCAGCGCGCCGCCGCCGATGACGGCGCCCGCCGCGGCCACCGCGATGATGATGTTGCGCTTCATGATCAGGTCCCTCCGAACGGTCTGTCCTCCGGTGCGGTCACGACCTTCGCGGATCGTTGCTGAAGCGGACCTGAAGCAACCTGAAGTCCTCTTCAGGAAGCATTTGCCAAGCTGGGCCCATGCGCGTGCTGATCGTGGAGGACGAACGCCGGCTGGCCCTCTCCCTCGCCCGGGGACTCACGGCCGAGGGCTTCGCCGTGGACGTGGCCCACACCGGGACCGACGGGCTGCACCGGGCGACCGAGGACGGCTACGACCTGATCATCCTCGACATCATGCTTCCGGGAATGAACGGCTACCGCGTCTGCTCCGCGCTGCGCGCCGCCGGGGACGAGACGCCGATCCTCATGCTGACCGCCAAGGACGGCGAGTACGACGAGGCCGAGGGCCTGGACACCGGCGCCGACGACTACCTCACCAAGCCGTTCTCCTACGTCGTCCTGGTCGCCCGCGTCCGCGCCCTGCTGCGCCGCCGGGGCCGTGGCGCCGCGCCCGCGCTGCGGATCGGGGACCTGGTCGTGGACCGGGCGGCCCGCCGGGTGACCCGGGGCGGGGCCGAGGTGACGCTGACGGCCAAGGAGTTCGCCGTGCTGGAGCACCTGGCCGGGCGGGCCGGAGAGGTGGTCCCCAAGGCCGAGATCCTGGCCCACGGCTGGGACTTCGCCTACGACGGCGACCCGAACATCGTCGAGGTCTACATCAGCACCCTGCGCCGCAAGCTCGGCCCCGGCCTGATCCACACGGTGCGTGGCGCCGGCTACCGCCTGGCGGCCGGCCGTGGGTAGCGTCCGGGCGCGGGCGGCGCTGGGCGCGACCGCCGTGGTCGCCGTCGCACTGATCGCGGCCGGGCTGGTGATGCTCGGCCTGCTGCGCGGCAACCTCGGCGAGCAGGTGGACCTCCAGGCCGATGTCGCCGCCCGCGACGTGGCCGGCCAGCTCGCCACCGGCACGGGATTCGAGGACCTGGAGCTGGACGGCGACGCCCCCGTGCAGGTGGTGGACGGGGACGGCCTGGTGCGGGCGGTCAACGACGGGCTCGAGGCGATCAGCGGCACCTCCACCTCCGTCGTCACGCCCCAGCGCCCCCCGGCGCAGCGGCAGCCCGCGCCCGGCGAGGACGGCGACGACGACAGCGACGCGGAGACCGACAGCGACAGCGATGACGATGACGATGACGAGGACGCCGGCACAGGCCTGCGCCCCGGCGAGATCGGGGACCGCGTCGCCCACCGCTCCGGCTCGGCCACCATCGACGGCCGCACGGCCGACTACCGCTTCGCCCAGGTCGAGGTGACCACCACGCGCGGCGAGGCGGCCGTCGTCCACGCGGGCGCCCCGGTGGGCGTGGAGCGCGCCGCCGTGGACAGCGTCCGCGACTCGATGCTGGTGGGCGTTCCCGCGCTGCTCGCCGTCGTGGCGGCTGTCACCTGGCTGGTCACCCGCCGCGCGCTGCGCCCGGTGGAGGGCATCCGCCGCGAGATGGCCGCCATCACCCGCTCCACCGACCTCACCCGCCGCGTGCCCGAGCCGCCCGCGCGGGACGAGATCGGCCGCCTGGCCCGCACCACCAACGAGACGCTCGCCGCGCTGGAGCACTCCGTGGAACGCCAGCGGCGCTTCGTCGCGGACGCCTCCCACGAGCTGCGCAGCCCCATCGCCTCCCTGCGCACCCAGCTGGAGGTGGCCGCCGCGCACCCCGAGCTGCTCGACCTGCCCGGCGCGGTGGAGGACACCGTCCGCCTCCAGACCCTGGCCGCCGACCTGCTGCTGCTGGCCCGGCTGGACGCGGGGGAACGCCCGCAGCGGGCGAGCGTCGAGCCGGCGGACCTGGTGGCCGAGGTCCTGCGGCGGCGGACGGGGGACCGCGTGCCGGTGCGCGCCGAGGGCCTTGCCCCCGTGCGGATCACCGGCTCCCCGGGCCAGCTCGCCCGGGTGCTGGGGAACCTCCTGGACAACGCCCAGCGCCACGCCGCCTCGGCCGTGCGGGTCTCGGTCCGGGCGGGGGAGCGGGGGCGGGCCGTCGTGGAGGTCGCGGACGACGGGCCCGGGGTGCCGGAGGAGGACCGGGAGCGGATCTTCGAGCGGTTCGTGCGGCTGGACGACGCGCGCAGCCGCGACGAGGGCGGCGCGGGCCTCGGCCTGGCCATCGCCCGCGACGTGGCCGAGCGCCACGGCGGGACCCTCACCGTCTCCCGCGCCCCCGAGGGCGGCGCGCTCTTCGCGCTGACGCTGCCCCCGGCCTCCCCGGCCCCGGACGACGGCGCCGCCGGCTAGGCCGCGTCCCGGCCCGGCTGAGCTGCGGGGCCCGGCGCCGGGCCGGCCTCCCCGGCGGGGGCGCCCGGCTCGCGGCGCTCGGCCGGCCGCGCCGGGGCGTGGCCCTCGCGGAGGTGTTCGGCGACCGGGTCGAGGGAGCGGTGGAGCGCGGCCAGGTCCTCCTCGCTGAGGAGGTCCACGAAGTGCCGCCGCACCGAGGCGACATGGTGCGGCGCGACCTCCCGCATCGTGGCCCAGCCGTGCTCGGTCAGCGCCGCGAACAGACCGCGCTTGTCGGAGTCGCAGTGCTCGCGCCGCACCAGCCCGGCCCGCTCCATCCGCGTGATCTGGTGGGAGAGCCTGCTCTTGGACTGGAGCGTGGCGGCGGCCAGGTCGCTCATCCGCATCCGGTGCCCGGCGGACTCGGAGAGGTTCACCAGGATCTCGTAGTCGTTCATGGTCAGGCCGAACGGCTGCAGGTCCCGCTCCAGCCGGTGCATCAGCAGCTTGCTGACCGCCAGATGGGTGCGCCAGGCGCGCTGCTCCTCGTCGCTGAGCCAGCGCGGGGCGGGCTCGCCGGGATCGGTCTCCATGGCCTGCACTCTAACCAACGGCCGACCCCCGCCCGCCTCGCCCGGACGGCGGGCTGCCACAATGACCGAGGGCTTGTGCGTGCGTTCACAAGGGCCGAACGCCCCGGCCGCGCGCCCGGCGCCCCCCACCCGACCCCACTCCACAGAGGGAAAGCGGCCTTCGGACCATGGAACTCAAGACAGCCTCCGCCCTCCGCCGGCTCCGCCTGGTCTCCGCCCCCGAGGCGGTCTCCTTCCTGCTGCTCCTGCTCTGCTCGGTGCTGCGCAGGACGACCGACTTCGACGCGGTGCCCGTGATGGGCATGGTGCACGGACTCCTGTTCATCGCGTACGTCCTGATGTGGGCGGACGCGTGGAACCGCGCCAAGTGGCCCGTGCGGACGGCCGTCTGGTACCTGCTGATGTCGGTGCTCCCGGCCGGCGGCTTCTTCGCGGAGCGGCGGCTGCGCCGCGCCCAGGAGGACGCGGTGATCGCCGCCAGGGTCCGGCGCGAGGGCGTCGTCAGCGCCTGACGGCCCCTCGGCCGGACGCCCCGCGCGGCCGGCGGGGACCCGCTCCCGCTTAGCTCACTCGGACCCTCCCGGTTCGACACAGCCCCCGAACTGACGTGTCGTTGATATGTCGGTTTTGCGGCTTTCGTCGTTCAGGGAGGCAACGTGCGGCTCGGAGGCTACGACTACGAGACCTACAGCCGACTCGCCGGGCCCCTCACCGAACCCGAGCCCCACTACCGGGTCCGCTACCGGACCCTCATCGCGCGCGAGCCCCACCGAATACGCGCCACGCTGCTGATGACGCTGGCGCCGCTGCTCTCCGCCGTCCTGCTGCTGTGGCTGATCTGGCCGAGCCACTGGACCGAGCGCGAGAACGCCGCCTGGTGGCTGCCGGCCGCCGACGCCGTGATGCTCGGCGGCATCGCCGTCATCGAGGTCTTCCGCCTCGTCAACGTCGTCTCCGTCGCCCACGCCACCCTCGTCGCCCGCGACCCCGTTCCCGTGGTCCCCGAGGTCGGCACCCGGGTCGCCTTCCTCACCACCTACGTGCCGGGCAAGGAGCCCCTGGCCATGGTCCGCGCGACCCTGGAGGGCGCCGTCCGCCTCCGGCACGCCGGGACCCTCCACGTCTGGCTGCTCGACGAGGGCGACGACCCCGTCGTGCGCGAGCTGTGCGGCGAGCTGGGCGTGCGCCACTTCACCCGCAAGGGCGTTCCCGAGTGGAACCAGCCCACCGGCCGCCACCGGGCCGGCACCAAGCACGGCAACTACAACGCCTGGCTCCAGGCGCACGGCGAGGAGTACGACTACTTCGCCTCCGTGGACACCGACCACGTGCCGCTGCCCGGCTACCTGGAGCGGATGCTGGGCTACTTCCGCGACCCGGACGTCGCCTTCGTCGTCGGCCCGCAGGTCTACGGCAACTACGCGGCGCCGGTGACCAAGGCGGCCGAGAGCCAGCAGTTCCTCTTCCACGCCCTCATCCAGCGGGCCGGGAATCGCTACGGCTCCCCGATGTTCGTGGGCACCAACAACGCCGTGCGGATCTCCGCCCTGCGCGCCGTCGGCGGCCTGGCCGACTCGGTCACCGAGGACATGGCCACCGGCTTCGAGCTGCACCGCGCGGTCAACCCCGACACCGGCCGCCGCTGGCGCTCCGTCTACACCCCGGACGTGCTCGCGGTCGGCGAGGGCCCCTCCTCCTGGACCGACTTCTTCTCCCAGCAGCTGCGCTGGTCGCGCGGCACGTACGAGACGATCCTGCGCCAGTACGGCCGGGGCCCCAACCGCCACACGGCCGGCACCCTCTTCAACTACTCGCTGATGCTGGCGTTCTACCCCATGGCGGCCGTCACCTGGGTGCTCGGGGCCCTGGGCTGCACGCTCTACCTCACCCTCGGCGCCTCCGGCACGCAGGTCGCCTCCTCCGTATGGATGATGCTCTACAGCGACGTGGCCGCCCTTCAGATCGGCCTCTACGTCTGGAACCGGCGGCACAACGTCTCCCCGCACGAGCCCGCCGGCTCCTCCGGCGCCGCCGGGATGCTGATGTCCGCGCTGTGCGCCCCCGTCTACGCCCGCTCGCTGCTGGACGCGCTGCTGCGGCGGCGCTGCGGCTTCGTCGTCACCCCCAAGGGCCGCGAGGCGAGCCCCGACCGGCCGGCCACCTTCCGCCTCCACCTCTTCTGGGCGGCGATCCTCGGAACGGCCTTCGCCGTCTCGGCCGTCCTCGGCCACACCCACGTGGCGATGCGCACGTGGGCCCTCCTGGCCCTGGCCATCTGCGTCGCGCCTCCGGCGGTGTGGTGGCTGAGCACCCGCGGCGCCCCCGAGCCGCTGGCGGCGTCCACGGTCACCGTGCCCGAGCCGTCCGCCAGCGGCGCGCCTGAGCCTGCGGCCGCGTGCGCCCCCGGCGCGGTCGGCGACCGCGCCCGGGTGCGAGGCTCCGCCTCCACGCCGGCCCCGGCGTTCGCTCCGGCCGCGCCCGGCCAGAATGCCGGCTCGGCGCCGGGCCGGGCGTTCGCCTCAGGCCGGGCCGGGACGGAGGCCGGCAAGGAGCCGGAGCCGGCGCTCGTTCCGGGGGCCTGCGGCCGGGCGGCCGTTCTCGCCGCGGACGGCGGTCCGGCGGCGGAGCCGGAGGCCGCACACGCGGGGGCCCTCCCGGCTCCGCCGGACAGCGCGCGAGCGGCCGCGTCCGGCGCGGAGCCGGCAACCGAAGTCGCCGCCGGGGACCCGGCCCCCGGCGGCGCATACGCCGCAACGCACGAGCGGGAGCTGATCTGACGCCATGCGATACCGACCCAGCAGCCGCATGAAGAAGACCGCCGCCGGCACGGGGGTGACCCTGCTGCTCGCCGGCCTCAACATCCCCGCCGCGCTCAGCTTCGCGCAGGAGCGCCTGCACGAGTACCGCGTCTCGCGCCCCGAGTACATGGCGCGCTACGGCTCCTGGGAGGTCATCGACATACCCGAGGAGTACCGGACCAACGCCATCCACGCCGCCCTGCTGCGGACCGGCAAGGTCCTGCTGATCGCCGGCTCCGGCAACCAGCAGGAGGAATTCGACGCCGGCAGCTTCCAGACGGTCCTGTGGGATCCGGAGGACAACACCTTCACCGAGGTCCCCACCCCCGAGGACCTGTTCTGCGCCGGCCACGCCCAGCTCCCCGACGGCCGCCTCCTCGTGGCCGGCGGCACCGCCCGCTACGAGGTCCTGGGCGACGCCGTCACCCACGCCGGCGGGCCGATGCTGATCAAGAACGAGAACCCCGACCGGCGGCGTAAGTTCCCCGAGGGCACCCGCCTGCGTTCGCCCGAGGGCCGGGAGTACGTCACCGAGGCCGCCGTCACCGTGCCGCCCGCCACCAAGGAGGTCGTGGGCGGCGAGGTCCAGGTCACGGCCAGCGAGGTCCGGGTCTTCGTCACCGCCGTCGAGGAGGGCGAGGCCGGTGTCGCGACCGAGCCCGCGCAGTACTCCATCGAGGGCCTGAGCGCCGAGGACGCGGGCGACCTCTACGGCATGGCCGGGCAGCTCACGCTGGAGGACCAGGACTTCCAGGGCATCGACGCGGCCTTCGAGTTCGACCCGGAGGCCGAACGCTACGTGCCGGTCGCCCGGATGGAGGAGGCCCGCTGGTACCCCACGCTGACCGCCCTCCCGGACGGCCGGGTGCTGACCGTCTCGGGCCTGGACGAGGTCGGCGAGGTGGTCCCGGGCATCAACGAGATCTACGACCCGAAGACCAAGACCTGGTCCGAGGGCCCCGAGCGCTACTTCCCCACCTACCCCGCGCTCTTTCTCACCCAGGGCGGGGAGATCTTCTACACCGGCTCCAACGCCGGCTACGGCCCGGCCGACGAGGGCCGCGAGCCGGGCCTGTGGGACCTGGAGTCCAACACCTTCACGGAGGTCGGCGGCCTCAGCGACGCCGACCAGCTCGAGACCTCCGCCTCCCTGCTGCTGCCCCCGGCCCAGGAGCAGCGGTTCATGGTGCTGGGCGGCGGCGGGGTCGGGGAGTCCGAGGAGTCCACCGAGCGCACCGCGATCATCGACCTCACCGAGGAGAATCCCCGCTACCGCGACGGGCCCCCGCTGCCCCAGGGCACCCGGTACCTCAGCAGCGTGATCCTCCCCGACGACACGGTCTTCACCTCGGGCGGCTCGGAGGACTACCGGGGCCGGGGCGACAGCGACATCCTCAAGGCGCAGTTCTACGACCCGGCCACCAACTCCTTCCGGCCCGCCGCCGACCCCACCGTGGGCCGCAACTACCACTCCGAGGCGCTGCTGCTGCCCGACGGGCGGGTGGCCACCTTCGGCTCCGACCCGCTGTTCGGGGACGCCGACAACACGCGGATGGGCGAGTTCGAGAAGCGCATCGAGGTCTACACCCCGCCCTACCTCCACGACGGCCGCGAGGAGCGGCGCCCCGCGCTGGGCGAGGGCCCCGAGCGGGCCGCGCCGGGGGAGACCGTCACCTTCGCGACCGGGCAGTCGGGCCGGATCGCCGAGGCGCGGCTGATGCGCCCCAGCGCGGTCACCCACACCACGGACGTGGAGCAGCGCTCCCTCCAGCTTGAGGTGCGGCGCGGCGCGGGCGGGGTGTCGTTCACCCTCCCCGAGGACCCCGCGCTGGTGCCGCCCGGCTGGTACATGCTCTTCGTCAGCGACGAGGAGGGCACGCCCTCGGAGGCGAGGTGGATCCAGATCGGGGAGGGGCTGGCCAAGGACTGAGGCGCCGGCCCGGGGGCTATTCGCCCGAGCCCTCCTCCTCCCCCCGGGCCAGCGCCAGGGCGTACTCCGGCCACCACTGCCCCGGCGGGGGCCCGCCCCGGCACTCGCCGTCCGACTCGCCGGGCCGCTTGATCCACAGGTAGGCGTCCACCAGCGGGTCGCCGGTCTCGGCGGTCGGGGCGGCGCCCAGCGCCCGGCCCGGCGGGTTGCACCAGGGCTCGTCCGTGCCCTCGTAGGGGCCGTTGCCGTTGCGGCTGGTGTCGATGACGAAGTGCGCCCCGCCCAGCAGCTCCGACAGCTCCCGCCCGTACTCCGTGCTGGCCTCGGTGGTCTGGAAGTTGGCGACGTTCAGCGCGAACCCGTCGGCGCCCTCCAGGCCCGAGCGCTCCAGCGCCCGCGCCAGCCGGCCGGGGTCCTCGATCCAGTCGGGGTTCCCCGCGTCCAGGTAGACCCGCGTGTTCGGCTGCCGCTTCAGCCGCTCCACGGCCTCGGCCAGCAGCGCGAACCGCTCCTCCACGTACACCGGGGCCGTGCAGCCGTCCGCCGTGTGCGGCACCGCGTCCGGCTCCAGGATCACGATGGTCCGCGCGTCCCCGATGGCCTCGGCGAACGACCCCAGCCACTGCCGGTAGGTCTCCGCCCCCGAGGCGCCGCCGCGCGAGTACTGGCCGCAGTCGCGGTGCGGGATGTTGTACGCCACCAGCAGCGCCGTCCGCCCCTCCGCGCCCGCCGCCTCCGTCACCGCCCGCACCTGCGGGCTGGGGTCGCGCTCCCCGGAGGGCCAGTGGGCCATCGGCCGGTCCGCGATCCGGCGCAGCGCCCGCGCGTCCTCGGCCCGCCCCTGGCGTTCCCACTGCGCGACCTGCCGCGCGGCCGGGCTGTCCGGGTCCACCCAGAACTCGCCCTCCGCCTCCGCGGCCCGCTCGGCCGGCGGGTCCTCGCCGCCGTCCTCCCCGGCGGACCCGGGGGAGCAGCCGAGGCCGAGGAGCACACAGCACCCGGCCGCGGCCAGCACGGTCCGGCGCCGGGGGTGCCGGGGGGAGGGCGCGGAGGGGCGGGGAGGCGTGGGGGAGGGCGCGTGCCAGCCGTACATGGCGTCATCGTGCCACGACGGTGCGTGCCCGTCCGGGATCAGCGCCGCGCCAGGTAGCCGCGCACGGCCCGGTGCAGCGCCCGGTTCACCGCCCCGTCCAGCCGCAGCTCCCACTCCCCGGCCAGCTCCACCACCTCGCCGCCGGTGCCCAGCTTCCAGCGCAGCAGTCCGAACGGCCGCTCGTCCGGGTCCAGGGTCTGCGGCACCCCGCGCATGTCGTAGACCGAGGCGCCCCGGGCGTGCGCCTCCCGCAGCAGCCGCCACTGGAGGGCGTTGCTCGGCCGCACCTCGCGCAGATGGTCGGACGAGGCCCCGGTCTGGTACCAGGCCCGCGCCCCGTCGGCCGAGTGCAGCAGGGTGTGCGCGGCCAGCACCTCGCCGTTCCACCGGGCCGTGAACAGCCGCATGGCGCCCGGCCGGTCCTCGTTCAGCGCGGCGTACTGCCGCTGGTAGTACTCCAGGGTGCGGCCGAGCCGGAAGCCGTCCCGGCGCTCGGTGACCCCCAGCAGGCGGTGGAACGCCGGCAGGTCCGCCGCCCCGGTCTCGGCGGTCTCCACGCCGGCGCGCCCGGCCCGCTTGACGTTGCGCCGCCACTCCTGGTTCAGCCCGGCCCACAGGTCCTCGGGGGAACGCCCTGCCAGCGGCACCTCGACCACCAGCCGGGGCTGCGCGTCCCCGCCGCCCTCCTCGGCGCAGCGCTGCCAGCCCGCCGCGCGGAGCTGTTCCGACACGGCTGCGCCCAGCGGCTCGACGCGGTCGGCGAGCACGTCCGTGACGCGGCGGCCCGGGCCGACGGCGGCCTTCAGGGTGCGCGCCGACCAGCGCCGGTACGCCAGCGGCGGGCCCATCCGGACCGCGAACACGCCCCGGTCGGCGAGGTGGGCGAGCAGCGGCGCGAGCCGGTCCGCCAGGCCGGGGGAGGCCCAGTCGATCACCGGGCCCTCGGGCAGGTAGGCGAAGGAGCGGCGCAGCCCCGGCAGCTCGCGGCGCAGCACCAGCGCGGCGCCCACCAGCCGCTCGCCCTCCCGCCAGCCCAGGCTCTCGGCCCGCCAGCCGGGCTTGACCCGGGCCCAGGCCGGGGTCTGGAGGAAGCTGACGTGGCCCAGGCCCGCGTCCGACCGGTCCCGGCAGCCGCGCAGGAACGCCAGGTGCTCGGCCGGGGTCAGCCCGACCAGCCGCGGCGTCGCGGCCTGCGCGGTCCGCTGGGCGGGCGCGGCGGGTGCGGTCGGCGCGGCGGGCGGTCTCGTGGCGTGCGGCTCGCCGCGCGGCGGCGCCGGCGGGGTCGTCGTCCCGGGCATGCGCTTCTCCTCGGTCGGTGCGAGCGGGCCCGGACGAACCCGCTCGCCCTCCACCACGCCCGGGGGCCGCCGGAGGTGACAGAGAGATTCGCGACAGTGCGGGCGGCTTCCCGGGCGGGCCCGGCGCGGGCAGACTCCCCCTCCGTGGGAGAGCGGGCGGAGGGGGACCGGGCGGAGGAGGGGGAGCGGGGCTTCGAGACCTTCTACGCCGCCACCGCCCCGCGCCTGGTCGCGGCCGTCTGCGCGCTGACCGGCGACCCGGCCGAGGCGGAGGACGCCGTGCAGGAGGCGTACGCCCGCGCCTGGCAGCGCTGGGCGCGGCTGGCCCGCGAGGGCGACCCGCTGCCCTGGGTGCGCACGGTCGCGCTGCGGCTGGCGGTCAGCTCCTGGCGCAAGGCCCGCAACCGGCTGCGGGCCCAGTTCCGGCACGGCCCGCCGCCGAACGCCGCGGCCCTGGCCCCCGACCACGTCGCGCTGGTCGCCGCGCTTCGCGCGCTGCCCGCCGCCCAGCGCACGGCCGTGGTCCTGCACCACCTGCTCGACCTCCCCGTGGCCCGGGTGGCGCGGGAGACCGGCGCGTCCGAGGAGGCGGTGCGCGCCCGGCTCAGCCGTGGCCGCAAGGCCCTCCGCGAACGGCTGGCCGAGGAAGGCCCCCGTCCCCCGGCGCGGGCGCGGCCCGTCCCGAGCGAGAAAGGCGTGCGTTCCGGATGACCGACCCCCTGGACGACCTGGACAGGCGGCTGGCGGAGTTCGCCCGGCACGCGGAGGCCCTGGCCCCGCCGGCCGCGGCGGGCGCCGCCGCGGCCCGCCGGCGCGGCGAGCGGCGCCGGGCCCGGCGCCGGGCGTCGGCCGCCGCCTCCGCCGCGGCGGTGGCCCTGATCTCGCTGGCGACCTGGCAGTTCGGCTCCTGGCCCGGCCCGCCCGTCACGGTCCCGCCCGCCCACGGCGGCGAGGCCACGCCGGCCGAGACGGAACGCCCCCGGCCCGTGCCGCCGCCCGGGCTGCTGCCGCGGCCCGAGCAGCTCGCGTGGCGCCTCGCGGGCCGGGACGTGGCCGCCGACCCGGTGCTGCACGCCCTGCGCGAGCACTGCGGCCTGACGGGCACGGGCGCCCCCCCGGCCCGGGAGACCGAGGCGGAGGAGGGCTACGAGGGCCGGGCCGGCGCGGTCGCCGACTACCGGCTGCTGCGCTTCGACTCGGAGACGGAGGCCGCCGTGGCGGAGGCGTGGCTGGTGCAGCCGGACGTCGCGCCCGGGACCGCCTGCGCGTTCAACGCGCGGACCGCCGATCGCGGCGAGGGGACGGTCGACCTGTCCGTGCCGCCGGACGCCGTCCTGGACCTGGGCTCGCTGGGGATATGGGACGGCCGGCTCTACGTCGTCCGGGACGGCGCGCGGCTGGCCCTGCTGCTGACCGCCGCGCCCCTGCCCGGGTCGTTCGCCGGGGACGAGGAGTGGGCCCTGCCGCGCGATGCCCCGGACCCGACGGCCCTCTGCCTGACCGAGCTGCTGGCCACCGGCGGCCCCTGCCGCCCAATCGTCGAAACCCCCTCACCCGCGCGCTGACCGGCCGGTAGGGTCGCAGCCGTGCCCAAGCCGCTCAGCCTTGACTTCGACCCGATCGCCCGCGCCGACGAGCTGTGGACCCGGCACTGGGGGCCCGCGCCGTCCATGGCGGCGATCACCTCGATCATGCGCGCCCACCAGATCCTGCTCGCCGAGGTCGACGCGGTCGTCAAGCCCTACGGGCTGACCTTCGCCCGGTACGAGGCGCTGGTGCTGCTGACGTTCAGCAAGGCCGGCGAGCTGCCGATGTCCAAGATCGGCGAGCGGCTGATGGTCCACCCGACCTCGGTCACCAACACCGTGGACCGCCTGGTGCGCTCCGGCCTGGTCACCAAGCGGCCCAACCCGAACGACGGACGCGGCACCCTGGCCACCATCACGGACGAGGGACGGCGGGTGTGCGAGGCGGCCACCCGCGACCTGATGGCCGCGGAGTTCGGGCTCGGCGCCTACGACGGGGACGAGTGCCGCGAGATCTTCGCGCTGCTGCGCCCGCTGCGGGTGGCCGCCCGGGACTTCGAGCCGGGGCCCGGGGAAGATCGCCCCGAATGACCGGATAGGCTCGGGCGGCATGAAGCGGAGTGTGCTCACGCGGTATCGCGTCATGGCCTACGTCACCGCGGTGATGCTGCTGGTCCTGTGTACCTGCATGGTCTTCAAGTACGGCTTCGACATGGGCGAGGACGTCACTCTGGCGGTGTCCCAGGTCCACGGCCTGCTGTACATCGTCTACCTGGTGCTCGCCTTCGACCTGGGGCAGAAGGCGCGCTGGCCGTTCGGCAAGCTGCTGGGCGTGCTCGTCTCGGGCACCGTTCCCTTCCTGGCCTTCTGGGTCGAGCGGCGGGTCACCGCCGAGACGCTGCCGCTGGTCGAGGCCGCCCCCGGCCAGGAGGCCGAGCCCGTCAAGGCGTAGCCCTCGCCCCGTCCGCCTCGCGCGGGCGGGGTCCTCGCTCGACATTTACTTGGACGTCCAAGTAAATTGGGGGCATGGACGCACACGCCATCACCGCGGGCCGCCGCCGCTGGCAGGCCCGCTTCGACGCGGCCCGCACCCGGGACGCCGACTTCACCACGCTCTCCGGCGACCCCGTGGAGCCCGTCTACGGACCCCGCTCCGGCGACCGGTACGAGGGCTTCGAGCGCATCGGCTGGCCCGGGGAGTTCCCCTTCACCCGCGGCCTGCACGCCACGGGCTACCGCGGCCGGACCTGGACGATCCGGCAGTTCGCCGGCTTCGGGAACGCCGAGCAGACCAACGAGCGCTACCGCATGATCCTCGACGCGGGCGGCGGCGGCCTGTCCGTCGCCTTCGACATGCCGACCCTGATGGGCCGCGACTCCGACGACCCCCACGCCCTGGGCGAGGTCGGCCACTGCGGCGTGGCCGTGGACTCCGCCGCCGACATGGAGGTCCTCTTCCGCGGCATCCCGCTGCACGAGGTCACCACCTCGATGACCATCAGCGGCCCGGCCGTCCCCGTCTTCTGCATGTACCTGGTCGCCGCCGAGCGGCAGGGCGCGGACCTCGCCGCGCTCGACGGCACGCTCCAGACCGACATCTTCAAGGAGTACATCGCGCAGAAGGAGTGGCTCTTCGCCCCCGGGCCCCACCTGCGCCTCATCGGCGACCTGATGGAGTACTGCGCGGAGCACGTCCCGGCCTACAAGCCCCTGTCCGTCTCCGGGTACCACATCCGCGAGGCCGGGGCCACGGCCGCGCAGGAGCTGGCGTACACGCTGGCCGACGGCTTCGGGTACGTCGAGCTGGGCCTCTCCCGCGGCCTGGACGTCGACGTCTTCGCGCCCGGCCTGTCGTTCTTCTTCGACGCGCACCTCGACTTCTTCGAGGAGATCGCCAAGTTCCGCGCCGCGCGCCGCATCTGGGCCCGCTGGATGCGCGACGTCTACGGGGCGACCTCGGAACGCGCCCAGTGGCTGCGCTTCCACACCCAGACCGCCGGCGTCTCCCTCACCGCGCAGCAGCCGTACAACAACGTCGTCCGCACGGCCGTCGAGGCGCTGGCCGCGGTCCTGGGCGGCACCAACTCCCTGCACACCAACGCCCTGGACGAGACCCTGGCCCTGCCCAGCGAGCGCGCCGCCGAGATCGCGCTGCGCACCCAGCAGGTGCTGATGGAGGAGACCGGCGTCGCCAACGTGGCCGACCCGCTGGGCGGCTCCTGGTACGTCGAGCAGCTCACCGACCGGATCGAGGCCGAGGCCGAGAAGACCTTCGCGCGGATCCTGGAGCGAGGGCGCCGGGCGGTGCCGACGGGGGAGCACCCCATCGGGCCCATGACCTCGGGGCTGCTGAGCGGCATCGAGGACGGCTGGTTCACCGGCGAGATCGCCGAGTCCGCCTTCCGCTACCAGCAGGCGCTGGAGAAGGGGGAGAAGCGGGTCGTCGGGGTCAACGTCCACCGCGGCTCCGTCACCGGGGACCTGGAGATCCTGCGGGTCAGCCACGAGGTGGAGCGCGAGCAGCGCCGGGTCCTGGCCGAACGCCGCGCCGCCCGCGACGAGGGGCGGGTGCGCGCCGCCCTCGACGCGCTTCTGGCCGCGGCCCGCTCAGGCGCGAACACGGTCCCCCCGATGCTGGAGGCCGCCCGCGCCGAGGCCACCCTCGGCGAGATCTGCGGCCTCCTGCGCGAGGAGTGGGGCACCTACACCGAGCCCCCCGGCTTCTGAGGCCCCCGCGCGCGGGCCGCGGCCGGCCCTCACCCTCGCCGGCCCGGAGGCCGGGCGCGTTCCGGAAGCCGGGCCGGAAGGGGGAGACTGGTCCCATGCAGCCACGCAACATGTCCATGAGCGGAGCCGTCGACCTCTCCGCGGTGAAGGCGGCCGCCGAGGCCAAGCAGAAGGCCGAGCAGGCCCGCGCCCAGCGGGCCGCGCAGGCGACGGGCGGGCAGCAGCCGGCGGGCGGCGCCCCGGCCGTCCAGCTCGTCATCGACGTCGACGAGGCGGGATTCGAGCAGGAGGTGCTCCAGCGCAGCGCCGAGGTGCCCGTCGTCGTCGACTTCTGGGCCGAGTGGTGCCAGCCGTGCAAGCAGCTCAGCCCCATCCTGGAGCGGCTGGCCCAGGAGTACGCCGGGCGGATCGTGCTCGCCAAGATCGACATCGACGCCAACCCCGTGCTCCCGCAGCAGTTCGGCGTGCAGGGCATCCCCGCGGTCTTCGCGGTGATCGCCGGGCAGGCCCTGCCGCTGTTCCAGGGCGCGGCGCCCGAGCCGCAGGTGCGGCAGGTGCTCGACCAGCTCATCGCGGCGGCCGAGCAGCGCTTCGGCATCACCGGCCTCCAGGTCGACCCGGACCAGGCCGCCGCGGCGGCGGCCGGGCAGCCGGGCCCCCCGGCCCCGCCGGAGAACCCCACCCTGGCCGCCGCGCACGCCGCGCTGGACGCCGGCGACCTCGGCGGGGCCGTTCAGGCGTACCGGAACGTCCTGGCCGACGAGCCGGCCAACGAGGAGGCCAAGCTCGGGCTGGCCCAGGCGCAGCTCCTGGAGCGGGTGCAGGCGATGGACGCCGAGCGGGTCCGCAAGGACGCGGCCGACCGCCCGGCCGACGTGGCCGCGCAGCTCGCCGTGGCGGACCTGGACCTGGTCGGCGGGCACGTCGAGGACGCCTTCGGGCGACTCGTTGCGACTGTGCAGCGCACGGCGGGGGAGGAGAGGGACAGCGCGCGCCTGCGCCTGCTGGAGTTGTTCGAGGTCGTGGGCCCGGACGACCCCCGGGTCTCCGCGGCGCGCACGGCCCTGGCCAGGGTGCTCTTCTGACCCGGCTGATAAATCCGCGCACTCAGGGCGACCCCGCTTTGCCAAATCTTGGTAAACGGGGTCGCCGTTACCTGGGGTCACGAGGCCCGAGAGTTTCGGTGCATTACGCCCGATTGGTGACCTTGTGACCCCCGTGAAACGGTGGACGGAGCGTGTGATTCCAGTGATCTCTACCCGTCCTCCGCTTCATTCTCATTACCCGCAAGTAACGAACCTCTTGTGTCGCGCGGTGAGATGCACCACGATCGGCGCAGCCGATGACGCCACGCATCGGCCTTCGGAGCAGGGGGGTACCCGCCGGTAACGCGGGGCCTGTTTCCGATGCAAACGGCCGCGGCTGCGGCCGGTGGCTGTTCCCGGGGTAGCAGCCCGGGGGCACGCGCTTCTCCTCCCCGGGCGCCGGACGCTCGCTGACCGTCGGGCGAGGCGCAGGGAGATGTTCGTCCGAGAAGGAGGAAAGTCAATGGAGTCACAGGCTCGCGGCGGCACCAGATGGCGCCGGTTCGGGCTGGTGATGGTGCCCAGTGTGGCCGCCACCGCCGCCATAGGCATTGCCCTGGCCCAGGGAGCGCTCGCCGCGTCGTTCGCGGTTTCCGGGCAGGAATTCAAGGTGTCGGCGGACAGCCTGGACGGCCACGGCCTCGTCCAGTACGGCTCGCTCGTCCGCCCCTCCGGCCAGGGCCCGCAGCCGGTCGTCGTCTCGGCCTTCGACAGCGCCGACATCGTCAACCTCTGCCAGTCCGTGGTCATCCCGGGCGTCCCGTTCCTGGGAGAGGTCACCATGCGCATCAACGCGGGCAGCGACCCGGACAACCCGGTGCACGCCGAGAACCTCTTCATCGACATCGCGCAGCTCGACGCCGACGCCGTGTTCTCCAACATCGACATCGGCGTCAGCGTGGACGAGGCGACCGAGGGCATGGACCTGCCGGAGAACAGCACCGTGCCCGGCTCCTTCGCGCAGCAGGCCGAACACGCCTACCTGTCCGACGTCGAGCAGACCGCGTGGGCCACGTCCGCGGGCACGTTCCGGCTGACCGACCTCAGCCTGCGCCTGTCCCGAGGTGACGACGCCGAGTGCTTCTGACCGAGTGAAGCCGCCGGAAGCCCGGGACGAAAGGGCTGGCAGACCCCGCCGTCCCGGGACACCGGCCGACATGCCGCCTCGCGGCGTCGCCGCCGTATCGTGCATCCCGCCAACGAACGCGCCACCAGGGGAGTACGTGCTGTGAGCACCAACATCGAGGGTTCCGTCAGGACGACCGCCTCGCCGTTCACCCGCGGACGCATCGCGTTCCGCAACTTCCGGTGGCGGCGGCCGTTCTGGGCCGGCCTCTTCACCATGATCGCCTCCGCGCCCATCGCGTGGTTCCCGTACCGGGGGGTCAACTTCGGCGACCTCACCATCCGGATGGCCACCACGGCCGGGGCGGGGTCCCTCGTCATCGCCGGCCTGCTCGCGGTCCTCGGGCTGACCATATGGTTCCAGCCCCAGGTCCGGATATTCGCGGGCGTCGCGGCGATCCTCCTGGCCCTGGTCTCCCTGATCGTCTCCAACTTCGGGGGCTTTCTCATGGGCTTCTTCCTCGCCCTCATCGGCGGCGCCATGAGCGTCGCCTGGGCACCCGGCGACGGAGGGTCCGCCGGGGCGGGCGCCGCGGGCACGTACGGCACGACGGCCGCGGGCACCGCCCAGGGCGGGGAAGGGCCGGCGCACGGCCCGGAGACCACGGCGCCGCTCGCGGCAGCCGCGGACGCCGAGGCGCCGGAGCCGGCCGGCGATCCGGGGAAGGGAAAGCATCGTGCCCAGTGACGACATAGCGACCCCGGCCGCCGAGGAGGAGTGGCCCGAGGAGGAGGGGCACGGCCGCGAGAACGGCGGCGCGCGCCACTCCGCGCCCCGCAGGTCGCTGCTGCGCCGGCTGCACATGCCGGTGGGCAAGGCCATCGCCCTGGCGGCGATGCCCTCGGCCGCGCTGCTGGGGGTGGGCTTCACCTCCCCGCTGGCCAAGGCCGACCCGGCGCCGGAGAACCCCTTCCAGGACGGCCCCTGCATCGAGATCACCGAGGACGCGGCCACGGGCGACACCGCCGCCGGCGAGGAGGGGACGCCGCAGGAGGCTCCCGGAGAGTCCGCCACGGACGAGGCGGGGGAGCCGGGCGAGGCGGAGCCGACGGACGGGGCGGACGCGCCGGAGGGGGCGGGGGAGACGGGCGGGGACACCGCCGCGCAGCAGGACAGGGCCCAGGAGGGCGACGCCTCCGCCGGCACCGGGGAGGACACGGCCGGGGACGGCGCGGACGAGGACGAACGCCGCGCCTCCGGGGAAACGGCCGGGGAGACCGCCGGGAGGACCGCGGAGGAGACGGCCGGGGAGCAGCCCGGGCAGGAGACTCCCGCCGAGGATGAGGCCGAGGGCACCGGCGAGGAGGAGACCGGCGAGGACGCGGCCGAGGAGCCGCGCAACCCGCTGGACCCGCTGGGCATAGGCCAGGGCCTGGCCGACCTGGTCGGCGGCCTGATCGACCTCATCACCCCCGGTGACCGCACGGAGGACCCGGAGGAGGCCGACGGGGGCGCGGAGGACCCCGAGGGCACCGACGGGTCGGACGGCACGGACGGCGGGGACGGCGGGGACGGCGGGGACGGCGGGGAAGAGGGAGAGGGCGCCGGGTCGGGGGACGACGGCGCGAGCGGCGAGCAGCCGCCCCCCGCCCCCGAGGACGAGAACGAGGACCCGGCCCCCGCCGGCGGCGCGGAGGCCGCCCGCGAGGAGCACCCGGCCGACGAGCCCGCCGAGGAGCAGGAGGAGGGCCGGGCCGCGGACGGCGCCCCCGGGGAGGCCGCCGGCGAGGAGACGACCGACGAGACCGGCGAGGCGGCGGACAACGCCCCCGGCGAGGCGGACCCGCTCGCTCCCGACGCGGAGGGGCGCGAGCCGTTCCCCTGCCCGGAGGAGCGCCGGGTCGCCGGAACGGACGAACAGACCCCGGTCGTTCTCCCGAACCAGCCCTGGTACCTGGAGGCCAGCTACCTCACCCTGCGCGGCCTCGACTACCACGGCGTCGTCAACGTCACCACCGCGGACGGCACGGTCAAGCAGGTGCTGAAGTTCACCGCCGAGATGGTCGACATCGGCGACCTGCACCAGACCGTGGACGCGCCCGGCGGCCTGCGCAACCACGTGGAGGCGGCCCCCGGCTCCAACTCCACCTTCCGGGACGGGCCGGTCACGATGTACACCGAGCGCCTGGCGGGCAACCTCTTCGGCGTCATCCCGATCGTCTTCGACCCCGAGCACGAGCCGCCGCTGGACATCCCGCTGGCCCACTTCACGGATGTGTCCGTCACCCAGGCGGGCCAGTTCGGCGGGACCCTGACGATTCCGGGCATGCAGGTCTACATCACGCAGGACGGGCCGACTCCGCGCCCGGAGTGACGCGCGCAGAGTGGCCCGGAACCGCCGCTGAGAGAAGCTGTCGGAAGCCGTCGGAAGCCGTCAAAGGCCGCCGTCAGACCCCCTGGTGACCCCCGAGGTGGTGCACCCGCACCATGTTCGTCGTGCCCGGGACGCCGGGGGGCGACCCGGCCGTGATGATCATGGTGTCCCCGACGGCGAATCGGTTGAGCCGCGACAGCTCCGCGTCGCACAGCTCCACCATCTCGTCGGTGTGGTCCACGTGCGGCACCACGAAGGTCTCCACCCCCCAGCTCAGCGTGAGCTGATTGCGCGTCGCCGGCTCGGAGGTGAAGGCCAGGATCGGCTGCACCGCCCGGTACCGCGACAGGCGCCGGGCGGTGTCGCCCGACTTGGTGAACGCCACCAGGGCCTTGCCGTCGAGGAAGTCCGCCATCTCGCAGGCGGCCCGCGCCACCGAACCGCCCTGCGTGCGCGGCTTCTTGCCCGGCACCAGCGGCTGGAGCCCGCGCGAGAGGAGGTCCTTCTCGGCGGCCACCACGATCCGCGACATGGTCTTGACGGTCTCGATCGGGTACCGCCCCACCGAGGACTCCGCCGAGAGCATCACCGCGTCCGCGCCGTCCAGGATGGCGTTGGCCACGTCGGAGGCCTCCGCGCGGGTGGGGCGCGAGCTGTTGATCATGGACTCCATCATCTGGGTGGCCACGATCACCGGCTTGGCGTTGCGCCGGCACAGGTCGATCAGCTTCTTCTGCACCATCGGCACCCGCTCCAGCGGGTACTCCACAGCGAGGTCGCCGCGCGCCACCATCACGCCGTCGAAGGCCAGGACGACCTCCTCCATGTTGTCCACGGCCTGCGGCTTCTCGACCTTGGCGATCACCGGCACCCGGTGCCCGACCCGGTCCATCACGGCGTGCACGTCGCGGATGTCGGCGGCGTTGCGCACGAAGGAGAGTGCGACCATGTCCGCGCCCAGGCGCAGCGCGAACTCCAGGTCCTCCACGTCCTTTTCGGACAGAGCCGGGACGTTGACGGCCACGCCGGGAAGGTTGATGCCCTTGTGGTCGGAGATGACGCCGCCCTCGATGACGATGGTGCGCACCCGGGGCCCGTCCACCTCGGTCACCTGGAGGGAGACGTTGCCGTCGTTGATCAGGACCGTCTCGCCCTTGGCCACGTCCCCGGGCAGGCCCTTGTAGGTGGTGCCGCAGATCGTGCGGTCCCCGGGCACGTCCTCGGTGGTGATGGTGAACTCGTCGCCCCGCCGCAGCTCCACGGGCCCGTCGGCGAAGGTCTCCAGGCGGATCTTCGGCCCCTGGAGGTCGGCCAGCACCCCGATCGGCCGCCCCGTCTCCTCGCTCGCCTTGCGGAGCCGGTGGTAACGCTCCTCGTGCTCCGCGTGCGAGCCGTGGCTGAAGTTGAACCGGGCCACGTTCATCCCGGCGTCGATCAGGGCCTTGAGCTGCTCGAAGGAGTCGACCGCAGGGCCCAGCGTGCAGACGATCTTGGAACGGCGCATGAGGCGCTCTCTCTCGTTTTGTTCCGTCTGGGAATTATCAAAAGTCAGGTTATCCGAACACTCTTCGGCGCACGGGCGGAACTCAGGTGGTGACCAGGGCGAAAGCCTGGGTGGCGATCTCCAGTTCCTCGTCCGTGGGCACCACGGCGACCGCGGTCCGAGCGTACTCGGGAGAGATGATCCGGGGCTCCCGGCCGGGGGCGTTGTTCAGCCGTTCGTCAACGGCCAGACCCAGCACGTCGAGCCCCTCGACGGCCGCCGCCCGCACCCGCGCCGCGTTCTCCCCGACGCCCGCCGTGAACGCCACCGCGTCCACCCGGCCCAGCACGGCCGTGTACGCGCCGAGGTACTTCCGCAGCCGGTGGATGTACACGTCGAACGCCAGCCGCGCGCGTTGATCGCCCTCGTCCACCCGGCGCAGCACCTCGCGCATGTCGTTGTCCCCGCACAGCCCGGCCAGCCCCGAGCGTTCGTTCAGCAGCGCGTCCACCTCCTCGGGCTTCATCCCGGCCACCCGCGCCAGCAGGAAGACCACGGCCGGGTCGATGTCGCCGGACCGGGTACCCATCACCAGCCCCTCAAGCGGAGTCAGTCCCATCGAGGTCTCCACACACCGGCCTCCCGCCACCGCCGAGGCGGAGGCGCCGTTGCCCAGGTGCAGCACGATGACGTTGACCTCGGCGGGCTCGCGGCCCAGCAGCGCGGCCGTGCGCCGGGAGACGTAGGCGTGCGAGGTGCCGTGGAAGCCGTAGCGGCGGATGCGGTGCTCCTCGGCGACGCGGGCGTCGAGGGCGTAGCGGGCGGCGGGCTCGGGGATCGTGGTGTGGAAGGCCGTGTCGAAGACCGCCACCTGGGGAACGCCCGGGTTCAGCGCGCGGGCGGTGCGGATGCCCGCGAGGTTGGCCGGGTTGTGCAGCGGGGCCAGCGGGACCAGGCGTTCGATCTCCTCCAGCACCTCCTCGTCCACGACCACCGGCTCGGTGAACCGCTGCCCGCCGTGGACCACCCGGTGCCCCACCGCCGCCAGGTCCGGCGCGTCCGGCGGCAGCCCGTCGGCGGCCAGCTCCTCGGCGGCGGCCCTCAGCGCGGCGGCGTGGTCGGGCACCTCGAGCTCGCGCTCGCGCCGCTTCCCGCCGCGCGGGGTGTGGGCCACCCGGCCGCCGCCCTCGCCGATCCGCTCCACCAGGCCGGCGGCCAGCCGGGCCGGGGCGCCGTCCTCGGTGCCCTCCATCTCCAGTAGCTGGTACTTCACCGACGAGGAGCCGGAGTTGAGCACCAGCACCCGGTTCGCGCGCGTCATGTCCCTGCCTCCTGCTCGCCGTGCTCCTGCTCGCGGTCCTCGCGCCCGGCCCGCTGGGCCTGGACGGCGGTGATCGCCACCGTATTCACGATGTCCTGCACCAGCGCGCCGCGCGACAGGTCGTTCACCGGCTTGCGCAGCCCCTGGAGCACCGGGCCCACCGCCACCGCGCCCGCCGAGCGCTGCACGGCCTTGTACGTGTTGTTGCCGGTGTTCAGGTCGGGGAAGATCAGGACGGTCGCCCGCCCGGCGACCCGCGAGTGCGGCAGCTTCGCCGCCGCCACCGAGGGCTCCACGGCCGCGTCGTACTGGATCGGCCCCTCCACCAGCAGATCCGGTCTCAGCCGCCGCACCAGCCCGGTCGCCTCCCGCACCTTCTCCACGTCCGCGCCCGCCCCCGACTCACCCGTGGAGTACGACAGCATCGCGATCCGCGGCTCCACGCCGAACTCCGCCGCCGTCGCCGCCGACTGGATCGCGATGTCCGCCAGTTGAGTGGCGTCCGGGTCGGGGTTCACCGCGCAGTCGCCGTAGACCAGCACCCGGTCCGCCAGGCACATGAAGAAGACCGAGGAGACGATCGAGACCCCCGGCTTGGTCCGGATCACCTCGAAGGCCGGGCGTATCGTCGCCGCCGTCGAGTGCGCCGCCCCCGAGACCATCCCGTCCGCCAGGCCCTCGCGCACCATCAGCGTCCCGAAGTACGAGACGTCCGCGACCACGTCGTGGGCCAGCTCGAACGTCACGCCCCGGTGCGCCCGAAGCCGCGCGTACACCTCGGCGAAGCGTTCCCGCAGCGGCGAGGACGCCGGGTCCACGATCGCGATCCCCTCGCCCGTGCCCAGGTCGATGCCCAGGTCCGCGGCCCGCTTGCGGACGGCCGTCTCCTCGCCCAGCAGCGTCAGGTCGCACACCTGCCGCCGCGCCAGCACCTCCGCCGCCCGCAGCACCCGGTCCTCCGTGCCCTCGGGGAGCACCACGTGCCGCCGCTCCGCCCGGGAACGCTCGATCAGCCGGTGCTCGAACATCATCGGCGTCACCCGGTCCCCGGGCGCCAGCGCGATCCGCCGGGTCAGCGCCTCCGCGTCCACGTGCGTGTCGAACAGGCCCAGCACCAGCTCCGCCTTCCGCGGCGTCTCCGCCGTCAGCCGGCCCTCCAGGCCCGACAGCTCGGTGGCCGTGGCGAACGACCCGCCCGGCACCGAGAGCACCGGCGTGCCCGGGGCCAGCCGCGCCGCCAGGGCCATCGTCTCCTCGCCCGGGTGCTCGCCCAGCGTCAGCAGCAGCCCGGCCACCGGCGGGGCGCCCGCGGCGTGCGCGGCCAGCGCCCCCACCACCAGATCCGCCCGGTCCCCGGGCGTGATCACCAGGCAGCCCTCGGTCAGCGCCGGCAGGAACGAGGGCAGCATCGCGCCGCCGAAGACGTAGCCGCGCACGTCCCGGCCCAGCCCGGCCGCGTCCCCCTGGAGCACCTTCGCGCCCACCGCCTCGGCCGCCTGCGCCACCGTCGGGGCGGCCAGCGCCGGGTCCTCCGGCAGCACGTACAGCGGCACCGGCAGGTCCGGCGCCCCGCGCGCCGCCCCGGCCGCCTCCGCGGGCACCCGGTTGGCGAGCATCGCCACCACCTGGCAGCCCAGCGAGGCGAAGGCGTGGTGGGCGTTGCGCACCTCCGCCAGCAGCGCGGCGGCGTCCTGGCCCAGGCCGGAGACCACCGGCAGCACGGCCGCGCCGAACTCGTTCGCCAGCCGGGCGTTCAGCGTCAGCTCCGCCGGGAGTTGCGTGTCGGCGTAGTCCGTGCCCAGCACCAGCATCGCCTCGTAGCCGCCGGCCGCCGCGTGGTAACGCTCCACCAGGGCCGTCACCAGCTCGTTCAGGCCGCGCTCCGCCTGGAGGGCCGCGGCCTCCTGATATGTCATCCCGCGCGCCGCCGCCCGCTCCAGCCGGTACCGCGCCCGCAGCAGCTCCCCGACCGGGTCGGGCCCCGGGTGCACCAGCGGCCTGAACACGCCCACCCGCCCCACCTGGCGGGACAGCAGCTCCATCATCCCCAGCTCGACAGCCTGCCGGCCGTCTCCCCGCCCGATCCCGGCGACGTACACGCTCCGCGTCATTCCACGACGGTACCGGCGGCTCCGGCGCGCCGCCCCGGCGGGCGGCGGGCTCCCGCGCGCGCCGGCCGCGCGCGTCCCGGCGGGCCGAGGCCGTTCGATCCGCGCCCGCCGTCGTGAAAGAATCCGGAACGCACCGGCTATCGCGCGAGGGTGCGGCCTCGCTCACAACCGTTCCACCCCCACCCCTCCCTCCCAGCCAGAGCACAAGCGAGCAAGCGAGCAGGAGAGCGAGCCATGCGCATCGGAGTTCTGACCGCGGGCGGCGACTGCCCCGGCCTCAACGCCGTGATCCGGTCGGTCGTGCACCGCGCCGTGGTGGACCGCGGCGATCAGGTGATCGGGTTCGAGGACGGCTTCCGCGGCCTGCTGGAGGGCCGCTACCGGGAGCTGGACATCGACTCGGTCAGCGGCATCCTGGCCCGCGGCGGCACCATCCTCGGGTCCAGCCGCCTGGAGCGGAACCGGCTGCGCGAGGCGTGCGACAACGCCGAGGCGTTCCGGCAGGAGCTGAGCCTGGACGCGCTGATCCCGATCGGCGGCGAGGGCACCCTGACGGCCGCCCGCATGCTGTCGGACGCGGGCATCCCGGTGGTGGGCGTGCCCAAGACCATCGACAACGACATCTCCGCCACCGACCGCACCTTCGGCTTCGACACGGCCGTGGGTGTGGCCACCGAGGCCATCGACCGCCTCAAGACGACGGCCGAGTCGCACCAGCGGGTCATGGTCGTGGAGGTGATGGGGCGGCACGCCGGCTGGATCGCCCTGGAGGCGGGCATGGCGGGCGGCGCGCACGGCATCTGCGTGCCGGAGCGGCCGTTCCAGCTCGACGACCTGTGCAAGATGATCGAGGACCGCTTCGCCCGGGGGAAGAAGTTCGCCGTCATCTGCGTCGCCGAGGGCGCCCGCCCGGCCGAGGGCACGATGCCCTACGAGCGCGGCGCGATCGACGCCTACGGGCACGAGCGGTTCACCGGCATCGGGCAGCGGATGGCCAGCGAGCTGGAGAAGCGCCTGGGCACCGAGGCCCGCGCGATGATCCTGGGCCACATCCAGCGCGGCGGAACGCCCACCGCCTACGACCGCGTTCTGGCCACCCGCTTCGGCTGGCACGCCGTCGAGGCCGCGCACCGCGGCGAGTTCGGCATGATGACGGCCCTGCGCGGCACGGAGATCGTGATGACCCCGCTGGCCCAGGCGACGATGGAGCTCAAGCGCGTCCCGCAGAACCGAATGGACGAGACGGAGGCGGTCTTCTAGCCCCCGGGTGACGCCGGCTCCGCGGGGCCCGGCAGCCAGGCTCAGCCCGTGAAGAAGCGCGCGAGCACGGGAGCCAGGACCGCCGTGTCCACCCGGTGGTCCTGGCCCTCCAGCGTTTCGTAACGGCCCCGCTGGGCCGCCGCCGCGATGGCGCGCCCCGTGTCGCGGAACCACTCGGCGCTCGCGCCGCCGCAGCCCGCCCACAGCGGCTGCGCGATCCGCGCCAGCCGCCCGGCCGGCACCTCGCCGCCGCCCATCACCGCGTCGTCGTGGGCCAGCGTCGGGGCGAGCGCCACCAGGCCCGCCCAGAAAGGCGCCTGCCGCATCCCCGCGATCGCCTCGGTCGGCAGCCCGACCCGCCGCAGGAAGAGCTCCACGGCCCCGCCCCGGTCGCCGGCGGCCAGCCGCTCGCCCAACTCGACGGTGTACGCGGAGGCTCCGGCCAGCACCGTGGGATCCCGCGCCCACGGCACCTCGTACACCGCGACGCGGACGATCGGCAGCCCGCTCGCGGCGGCCTCCAGCGCCAGCGCCCCGCCCGAGGAGATCCCGTAGACCCCGGCCGCGCCTCCCGCCGCCTCGATCACGGCCGCCAGATCCTCCACTTCGCGCGCCACCGCGTACGGCGCGGTGTCCCCGCTCTCCCCGCGCCCGCGCCGGTCGTACACGTACGCCGCGCACCCGCCCGCCGCCAGTTCCCCCGCGAGCGGCAGGTCCGCCTCGTGCGTACAGGTGGCCGGGCTGACCAGCACCACCGGCACCCCGTCCCCCACCTGCCGGTAGGCAATGCCGGTACCGTCCTTGGAAACCGTCTTCTCCACCGTTCCTCCTCCATCTGCTCCGGCGCGGGGCCCGACGCCCCCGCCCCCGTGCAGACCACCCGGAGTCCTGGAACTCATCGGTGAAGGGCTCGATCCACGCACGCGAGTCAACGCGGCCCCCACGCCGGCCCGACCCGCCCGGCCACGGCCGTCACCGCCGCATCCGCGGGTCCTCGGTGGGGTCGGCGTACAACCGCGGGCACTCCCCGCCGCTCGCCTCCGGGCGCAGCTCGAAGTGCCAGGGCTCGTTGCGGTAGACGAGGCACAGCCCGTACGCGGCGCCGTGGCCGGCCAGCCACTGCGCGGAGCCCGAGGGCCCGATGTCCACCGCGTCCCCGGAGACGTGCGGCGAGGTGTCGGCGGTGGCGACCCACCGGGCGGCCTCCTCCTGCGAGCCGTACTCGGCGACCGCCTCGCGCAGCAGCCGGTCCTGGTACGCGGGGGAGCGCCACCCGCTGTTGACCTGGAGCCGGACGCCCTCGGCGGCGGCGTCCGCCGCCGCCGCGCGCAGGGCCCGCAGCAGCTCCGGGTCGAGCCGGGCCACGCCCGGGTACCGGTCCTCGAACGGCGTGACCCCCTCGGGCAGCGAGCCGTCCTCCCCGAGGGCGGGAGGGGCGGCGATGGGCTCGCCCGTTCCGGGAGCCGCGGATTCCGGGCCGCCGCGGGCGAGGTCCCCGGACGAGGGCGCCGGGGAGGAGGCCGACTGCTGGACGAGGATTCCGAGGATCGCGGCGGCCAGGCCGCCGGCGATGAACCCGGCATTCCTGCGGCTCTTCGGTCGTGCTGCGGAAAGACTCATGCCGCCAGTCAAGGCGGGGCGATGTTGCCGGCCCGTATGCGCTTTTCGATAGGCCGACGATATGCGCCGGATTTTCGCGGAAACGCCACGGGCCTTTTCCGGCCGCCGCATTACCATGGGAAGCATGCGCGTATTGGTCGTCGAGGACGAGCCCTACATGGCGGAGGCCATCCGCGACGGACTGCGATTGGAGGCCATCGCGGCCGACATCGCCGGGGACGGGGACACCGCTCTGGAGCTGCTGAGCGTCAACGCCTACGACATCGCCGTCCTCGACCGCGACATTCCCGGGCCCTCGGGGGACGCGATCGCCCAGAGCATCGTCGCCTCCGGCAGCGGCATGCCGATCCTGATGCTCACCGCCGCCGACCGGCTCGACGACAAGGTCTCCGGGTTCGAGCTGGGCGCCGACGACTACCTCACCAAGCCCTTCGAGCTCCAGGAGCTCGTTCTCCGGCTCCGGGCCCTGGACCGCAGGCGCGCCCACAGCAGGCCGCCCGTGCGGGAGCTGGCCGGGCTGCGCCTTGACCCGTTCCGCCGCGAGGTCTACCGCGACGGCCGGTACATCCCGCTGACGCGCAAGCAGTTCGCGGTCCTCGAAGTCCTCGTCGGCGCCGAGGGAGGCGTCATCAGCGCCGAGGAGCTGCTGGAGCGCGCCTGGGACAAGAACGCCGACCCCTTCACCAACGCCGTGCGCATCACCGTCTCGGCCCTGCGCAAGCGGCTCGGGGAGCCGGGCCTGATCGCCACGGTCCCCGGCGTGGGGTACCGCATCGACACGGGCGCGGGCACGGGCGCGGGTCCCGGGCCGGACGCGGTGGCGGGGGACGAGCGTGCCTAGGACGCCGGGGCTGAGCGTCCGCCTCAAACTCACCCTCAGCTACGCCGGCTTCCTCATGCTGGCCAGCGGCCTGCTGCTCGCCGCCGTGTGGGTCTTCCTCCTGCGCTACGTCCCCGACCGCGCGTCGCTGATCAGCCAGGACCCGTCCACGCTCAACGGCGGCATCTTCCCGATCCGGTCCCATCTCCTGCGCACCTTCGCGCCGAGGGCGGCGGCGGTGCTGGCGTTCCTGCTGGTGTTCGGCCTCGTGGGCGGGTGGATCCTCGCCGGCCGCATGCTCGCCCCGCTGACGCGCATCACGGAGGCCACCCGCCAGGCCGCCGGGGGCTCGCTGGCCCACCGGATCGAACTCGAAGGCCCCAAGGACGAGTTCCGCGAGCTGGCCGACGCCTTCGACGCCATGCTCGAACGACTGGAGACGCACGTCGCCGAGCAGCGGAGATTCGCGGCCAACGCCTCCCACGAACTGCGCACCCCCCTGGCCATCACCCAGACGCTGCTGGATGTCGCCCGCAAGGACCCGGACCGCCAGGGCGGCGAGCTGGACGAGCGCCTGCGCGCCGTCAACGCCCGCGCGATCGAGCTGACCGAGGCCCTGCTGCTGCTCAGCCGCGCCGACCGGCGGTCGTTCACCCCCGAGCACGTCGACCTCTCCCTCCTCGCGGAGGAGGCCACCGAGACGCTGCTGCCCCTCGCGGAGAAGCACGGCGTCGCGATCGAGACCTCCGGGGAGATCGCCCCCACCCTCGGCTCGCACGCCCTGCTGCTCCAGCTGACGACGAACCTCCTGCACAACGCCGTCGTCCACAACCTCCCTGCGGGCGGCACCGTGCACGTCACCACCGCCGCCGCCCCCGAATCCGTCACCCTCGCGGTCGAGAACACCGGCGAGCAGCTCAGCCCGCGCCTGGTCTCGACCCTCACCGAGCCCTTCCAGCGCGGCACCGAGCGCATCCGCGGCGACCAGGCGGGCGTCGGCCTCGGCCTGGCCATCGCCAAGAGCATCGTCCGGGCCCACGACGGAACGCTCTCCCTGAACCCCCGTCCCGGCGGCGGGCTCCGCGTCACGGTCCGCCTGCCCGCCGCCCGGCGCGCGCCCTGAACGCCCCGAGCGCGCGCCCCCCAACCGCCGCGCCCGCCCGCCGGGCCGCGGGCGGGCGTTCACCTCACGGGGGAGGCGCGTCACCTCACGGGGAAGTCGAAGTACGTGTCCGGGTACGGCTCGTCCCGCAGCGTGTAGTGCCACCACTCGCAGTCGTACCGGTCGAATCCGCAGTCCTCCATGATCGAGCACAGGTAGTGGCGGTTCCGCTCCTCGGCCGCGGTGATGCCCTGCGCCCCGTGGTGGGAGACCGGGTCCATCAGGTCGTGGCCGCCGCCCATGGCCGCCAGTTCGCCGCTGCCCAGGTGGTAGAGCGTCAGGTCGACGGTGCTGCCGCGGCTGTGGCCGGACCTGGTCGCCACGTACCCCCGCTCGAACATCTCGGGCCGCTCGATGTTCGGATAGTGCCGCGGCTTGGTGCGGCCGTCCTCCGGCAGCTCCGACCAGCGCACGAAGCAGTCCACCGCCCGCTGGGGCCGGTACCCGTCCCACAGGAGCAGGCCGAAGCCCAGGGCCGCGGCCCGCTCCCGCGCCTTGCCCAGGGCCGCGCACAGCGCCCTGGTGCCGAGGATGCGGTTGGCCGCGTAGCCGTCCACGGGCCTGCCGGTGAAGTTGTCCCAGGTGGCGTACTTGGCGTCCCAGCGTATGCCGGGGACCAGCTCGTCCACGAAGGCGAAGTCCTCCCTCATCGCTGCTTCCCCGTCCGCGCCAACGACACCAGCCGGTCGAGGACCTCGGCGAGCGGCAGTCCCGAGGCGGCCATCATCCGCGGGTAGCGGCTGTAGGAGGTCAGGCCGGGCAGCGTGTTGACCTCGTTGAGCACCACCGTTCCGTCCGCCCTCAGGAACAGGTCCACGCGCGCCAGGCCCGCGCAGCCCAGGGCCCGGTAAACCGCCTTGGCCGTCTCCTGCACGAGCGCGCGCGACTCCTCCGGGATGTCGGCGGGGACGAGGAACGTCGCGTTCTCTGAGCCGCTCTCGGGCTCGCTCTCCTGGTGGATGCGGAAGAAGCCGTGGGAGAGGGCGACGCGGTCCACCTCGCCCGTGACCAGGTCCGGGTCGTTGCCCAGCACCGCGCAGCCGACCTCGCTGCCGGAGACGGCCTCCTCGATCAGCACTTTCGCGTCGTACCGCCGCGCCGTCTCCACCGCGCCCGCCAGCTCCTCGGCGCGCGTCACCTTGGTGACGCCGAAGGAGGACCCGGAGCGGGCCGGCTTCACGAAGACGGGGTTCGTGAACCGGCCGGGGTCGGCGTCCTCGCCCGGCGCGAGGATCCGGAAGTCCGGCGTCACGATGCCCGCGCCGCGGGCGACGAGGTAGGTGAGGGACTTGTCCATGCACAGCGCGGAGCTCTGGACGTCGCAGCCGGCGTAGGGGACGCCGGAGAGCTCCAGCAGGCCCTGGGCCGCTCCGTCCTCGCCGAGCCTGCCGTGCAGGACCGGCAGCACGACGTCCAGGCGGACCGCCTCGTACCGCCCGCCGTCCAGGACGAGCAGCCCGTGGACGTCCCGGTCCGGCGCGAGAACGGCCGGGCGGGCGTTGCCGGTCTCCCAGCCCACGTCGGGGCCGTCGCACAGCCGCCAGGCGCCGCCCCTGGTGATGCCGATCCAGTACGGCTGATACCGCTCGGTGTCGAGGTGCCTGGCGACCTCGCGGGCGGACTTGACGGAGACGGGGTGCTCCTCGGTGGTGCCCCCGAAGAGGATGCCGACCCTGAGCCTATCCATGGCGTATCCCGCTTTCGCTTTCGAAGTTCCGGCAGTTGAGGAGGCTGTTCTCGACCGTGTCGCGCAGGGCGTGGTCCGTGTAGTACGCGGTGTGCGGGCTGATCAGCACGTTCGGCAGGCTCTGCAGCCGGGGCAGCGGCCCGCTCCCGAGGGGCCTGTCGCGGCGGTCGGCGTAGAAGACGCCCTCCTCGCCCTCCACCACGTCCAGCGCGGCCCCGCCCAGGGCGCCGCTCTCCAGCGCGGCGAGCAGGGCCTCGGTGTCGAGCAGCGGGCCGCGTCCGGTGTTGATGACGAACGCCCCGCGCTTCATCCGGGCGATCCGCTCGCGGTCCAGGAGGTGGTGGGTCTCCGGGGTGAGCGGGGTGTGGAGCGTGACGAGGTCGCTGCGCCGCAGCAGTTCGTCGAGCGGGACGTAGTCGGCGGCGGCCCCCGGGCGGCTGTCGTGGGCCAGCACCCGGCAGCCGAAGCCGCGCAGCCGGTCGATGACGGCCGCGCCGATGCGGCCCGTCCCGACCACCCCGACGGTCAGGTCCCGCAACTCCCGGCCGCGGGCCTCGCCCAGCCGGTAGTCGTGGGTGTCGGCGCGCAGGACGAGGGACTTCGCCTGCCGCACGGCCATCAGCATCAGCATCAGCGTGAAGTCGGCCACGCTGTCGGGGGAGTAGCTGACATTGCCGACGGTGATGCCGACGCGCTCCGCGTGGGCCAGGTCGATGTGGTTTCGGCCGATGCTCCGGGTGGAGACGTACTCGACCCCGGCGCGGGCCAGGGCGTCGAGGGTGGCGCCGGTGACCCGGGTCTTGTGGCCGACGCTGACGCAGCGATTCCCGAGGGCCAGGCTCGCGTTCTCCTCGGAAACGGCCGCCTCGGTGAGTGTGGGAAGCACCCCGAAGCGGGGCGCCAGCTTCCGGAAAAGAAGGGCCTCGTCCTCCCCGCATCCGTACACGGTGATTCCCGTCACCGGGGTGGCAGGGGGGTCGGGAAATGCGGGTGGCCCGGTGGGGCGGACCGCCGCTCGCGCTGTTTCTCTCGGGCTCATGTCCCCTATTCAAGAGAGGGGCGCGTTGCCGTCGCGTATCCGCTTTTCGATATGCCGGCGATATGTTCCGGGCCTGCCTTTTCCGCTCACGCGTCGCTTTCGCAGCGCGCGAGCGCGGCGGCGACCTCGTCGAGGCGCGCCCCCCGGGAGGCCTTGACGAGGACGAGGTCGCCGGCGGCGAGGTGCCGCCGCAGCCAGGCGACGGCCGCCTCGTTGTCTGCGGCCTCTGCCGCGGCCGTTCCCGCGCCGAGGGCGATCGGGCGGGCGCCCTTCCCGACCGCCAGGACCACGTCGGCCCGGGAGGCGGCGTACTCCCCGATGGCGCGGTGCTCCGCCTCGGCGGCGTCCCCGAGTTCGAGCATCTCGCCCAGGACGGCGATGCGGCGGCGGCCCTCGACGGCCGCCAGCGCGTCCAGGGCGGCGCGGGTGGAGTCGGGGTTGGCATTGTAGGAGTCGTTCAACAGCCGCGCGCCGCCCGCCAGTTCGCGCGGCTCCAGGCGCCACCGCGTCAGCGGGGCGGTGGGCAGCGCCGCCGCCGTCGCGCCGAGGGGGACGCCGGCCGCCAGCCCTGCCGCGGCGGCGGCCGAGGCGTTGAGCGCCTGGTGTGCGCCCACCAGCGGCAGCGCGACCGGGGCCGAGGCGCCGGCGGTCCGCAGGGTGAACGACGGGCGGCCGAGCCGGTCCAGCTCCAGGCCGCGCACCCGCACGTCGGCGTGCCGGGTGTGGCCGAACGTCAGCACCGGGCCGTCCGCCAGGGCGCGCATCGCGACCACCCGGGGGTCGTCGGCGTTCAGGACGGCGGTGCCACCGGGCGCGAGCCCCCGCACCAGCTCGCTCTTGCCCTCCGCGATGGCCGCGCGGGAGCCGAACGGGCCGAGGTGGGCCTGGCCGACGTTGAGGACGACGGCGACGTCGGGCGCGACCAGGCCGGTCAGCTCCGCGATGTCCCCGACGCCGCGGGCGCCCATCTCCAGCACGAGGAAGCGGGTGCTCGCGTCGGCGCGCAGCATGGTGAGGGGCACGCCGAGCTGGTTGTTGAGGTTGCCGAGGGTGGCGACCGTCGGCGCGGCCTGGGCCATCACGGCGCCCAGCAGGTCCTTGGTGCCGGTCTTGCCCTGGGACCCGGTCACCGCGAGGACGGTCAGACCCTCGCGCAGCCGGGCCACGACGTGGGCGGCGAGGGCCTGGAGCGCGGCCCGGACGTTCCCGACGAGGACGGTGGGCAGGGGCGTGGGCCGGGAGCCGAGCACGGCCACCGCTCCGGCCCGGGCGGCCTGGGCGGCGTAGTCGTGGCCGTCCACGCGCTCGCCGGCGAAGGCGACGAAGAGGCCGCCCGGCTCGGCCTGCCGGCCGTCCAGCACGGCGGGCGCGGTCACCCTCACCGTGCGGTCGCCCGCGACGCTCCCGCCGACCACCGCCGCGATCTCCCCGAGGCTGAGCGGGATCACGGCGCACCGGCTCCCCGGTGCGGCGGCGTCGCGTGCGCGGGGGCGGGCGGCACGTCGCGCTGCACGTCCCGCTCCGCGTACCGCACGGGCGAGGCGAAGAAGGCCCCGCACGCGAGCACGGCCAGCACGCTCCCCAGCAGGCAGACCCGCGTCGCCACCGCCGCCGTCCGCGCCCTGAGCCCGACGCGCGTCAGGCCGAGCAGGCCGAACCCGGCCAGCGTCCCGGCGGCGTTGACCAGCACGTCGGTGGAGTCCGAGCCGCCGAGGGCCAGGACGTACTGAACCGTCTCCAGCGCGAGGCTCACCGCGGCGCCCGCGCCCAGGGCGTTCCACCACCGGCACCGCGGCGCGAGCAGCCCGAGGTAGACCCCGAGGGGCACGAAGAGCAGCAGG
Source organism: Streptomyces boetiae (assembly GCF_031845405.1). Taxonomy (NCBI): domain Bacteria; kingdom Bacillati; phylum Actinomycetota; class Actinomycetes; order Kitasatosporales; family Streptomycetaceae; genus Streptomyces; species Streptomyces boetiae. The sequence goes on along the minus strand of NZ_JAVREN010000008.1, from coordinate 147,170 downwards.
TTCGCCACGACCTCGGAGGGCTCGCTGGCCCCGTCCCCGTCGCTGGACACGAACGGGGTCAGCTTCACCCGGCGCCAACCCCCCGTGTCGGCGCCGGGGACTCCGAGCTTCCACAGCACGGCCCAGATCAGCAGGGCGAGGTAGAGCGCGAACAGCGCGACCAGCGTTCCGCGCCGGTCCTCCCACTGCGGGCTCTCCTTCGGCTGCGGCGGGCGCGGGCCGGGCTCCGCGAGGGCCGTCTGCCCTCCGATCGCCGGCCCCCCGGTCGTCGTCCTCACCGGCGCCGCCTCGCCTGCTCGCGCCGCCGCATGTAGAGGTCGAACGCCCGGTAGGCGATCGGCCGCAGCGGCAGGTCCCACTCCCCGACGTTCCGGACGGCCTCGCCGCCGGTGCCGGCCTTGAACTGCACCAGCCCGACCTGCGGGTCACCGGCGTCCAGGGTCGGGGTGATCCCGCGCAGGTCGTACACCTCGCAGCCCTCGCGCAGCGCATCGCGGATCATCGCCCACTGGCAGGCGTTGGAGCCGCGCACCTCCCGCTTCGCGGTGGAGGAGGCGCCGTAGGTGTACCAGGCCCGGGCGCCGACGCGCACCAGGATGGCGGCGGCGACCGGATCGCCCTGGTGGCGGGCGAGGTAGAGCCGGATCCGCTCGGGGGCCTCGGCGCTCATCGCCGCGAACATGGTCTCGAAGTAACGCAGCGGGCGGGGCGTGAAGTTGTCCCTCTCAGCCGTATGGACATACAGCTCGTGAAACGCTCTCAGGTCGTCCCCGACCGTGACCTCGACGCCCTCCCTGGCCGCCCGCTTGATGTTCCGGCGCCAGAGCTGGTTCATCCCCCGCAGCACGTCCTCCTCGGACCGCCCGGCCAGCGGCACCTCGTAGGTGAACTGCGGCTGCCCGACGCCGAATCCGTCCTCGGGGCTCTGCGGCAGCCAGCCGCCCTCCCGCAGCCGCCCCGCGACGAGGGCCCCGACCGGGTCGGCCTGTGGGCCGGGCAGCTCGGTCAGCCGCGTGACGCCGGGGTCCGCCAGGCCCTCCTTGACGCGCTCGGCGCTCCAGGCGTGCGTGCGCACGGGCGGGCCCAGCCGGATCGCGAAGGCGCCGTTGGCCTTCAGGTACGCCGCGAGCGGATCGAGCCAGTCGCCCAGCTCGCCGCCCCAGTCGATGGCCGGCCCCTGCGGCAGATAGGCCAGCGTGTACCGCCGCAACCGAGGCACCGGCCGATGCAGCACGAGCCCCGCCCCCACCAGCTTCCGCCCGGCGTACCACCCCAGCGACTCACTCCGCCACTCGGTCTTGACCCGCCCCCACCCCGGAGTCTGCAAAAAGCTGACCGCCCGCTGCTTCCGCACGAACGCCAGATGCTCGGCGACACTGATCGGCTCCACACTCACATGCACACGGCCTACTGAACCCGGACCGGTGTTGCCCCCACGTATGCGCTTTCCGATACACGGACGATATGTGCTCCCGCCCCGGCCGGGACTCCTCACCCGAGGGGCAGCGCCCAGTGCGCGTCGTCGCGAATGTCCGCCGTGCTGATCCGGTACCCGATCACCGCGCTGCCCGCCGGCACGCACCCCTCCCTGGACAACCGGGCCCGCTCCCCGGGGGCAAGCCGGCCGGGGAAGGCGGCGCCGTCGACGTCCCACTCCTCCTCACCCGGCGGAACGGTCAGCTCCTCGGCGAGGGAGTAGCCCGCCGCGATGTCCACGGCCTCGTCGCTCCCGTTGTCCAGCGTCACGGTCCAGGCGAAGCACGCCCCGGCGGCGGGCACCCGCCGCAGCCGGTCCACCGTCACCTCCAGACCGTCCTCCCACCGCACCGTCTCTCCCGCCTGGGCCGGGTCGAACGCGCTGCTGCCCGCGCCGGTGACCTCCTCCACGTCGGCGTAGGGATCCATCGACTCCTCCAACTCCCGGGCCAGGGCGGTGCAGCCCCGGCCGAGGAGGAAGAGCAGCACGGCGATCCCCACCACGGCGGCGGCAATCCGTCCGGCGATGTCGGGCGTCTCATCCTGCGGCGGCGTTGTCATGCCCCTTATTCGAGCGAACGCCCGCCCGCCGCGCCTGAGTACAGGTACTCAGGCCCTCACCCGCGGACTCACCCGCCGGGTGGCCCACAGCACGGTCGAGGGCCGCATCGTGAACGTCTCGCCACTCGCGAACTCCAGAAACCTGCCGCCCCGGCCCACGGCCCGCAGATCCCGGACGGTCAGCACCTGCCCGCCCATCAGGATCTCGTCGCCCCGCCGCACGGTGCCCGCGTCCACGACGAGCGTCACCGGTACGAGCCCGCCATCGCCCGTCACGGCCGCCCCGCCATCGCCGGACCGGCCGGAACCACGCGCCAGCCGCGCAACGAGGTCACCAGGAAGTCCCGGTGCGCCTCACCGTTCCGCCGCGCGTGCTCGATCGCCCACACCCCGCCCGGCAGCGTCACGCTGTCCCCGGCCTCGGCGGTGCACCCCAGGCACCGCACGGTGCGAACGTTCTCCTGCCGCTCGGCGGCAACGGCCCACTGCGCGCCCCGCAGCACGACCTCCGGCTCCCGCCCCATGTGCGCATCGAACCGCCCCCGCAGGGCGGCCAGTTGCCGCACCAGCCCCTCCAACTCCCCGAGCGGTCCTTCCGGCCCCGGTCCGGGCGCCTTAGCCTGCGTCATGTCGTCAACTTTCTGGGTTCGTTGGTGGCCACCCCCGGGACGGTGACAGCCGTCGCCGGGGCCTCGTTTTCCTCGCGCCCCGCGGAGCGCGGTATTGACCCGGAACGGGCCTTGTGGCTATCAACTATTGCCTAGCGGTCAGGCGCGGTACATGGTCCGGCCGTTCCCAAAGTCTCGCGGTGAACAGCCCATAGGCGCACGGAGGTTCGAAGGCATGGAGTTGACTCCTCAGGACGGCCGGAGTGCGCCGCATGCGATGCTGGCGCGGCGCCTCGAAAGACTGCGCAAGAGGGAGAATCTGTCGCTGCGCGACCTCGCGGCGGAGATCCGATTTCCCCATCCCTACATCCACCGCGTCGAGAGCGGCAAACAACTACCGTCCGAAGACCTGGCTGCGGCGCTCGACAAGCGGTTCGACGCGGACGGTCTCTTCGCGGAACTTCTGGATGTGGCGCGGGAGAGCGTGATCCGGGATTACAGTCGGGCTGTGATCGGCAAGGAGCGGAATGCGGTGCGCATCCAGGTCTTCACCAGCAGTGTGATCCCGGGGCTGCTCCAGACGCCCGCTTACGCCCTCGAACTGTTCCAGGCAGGGGTACCCACTGAGAACGAGGACCAGCTCAAGACGCGCGTCGATGCGCGGATGAAGCGCAAATCGATCTTCGAAGGAGATGAGCCCCCCTACTTCTGGGCCATCGTGGACGAGGCGGCGCTTCGGAGGGCCGTTGGAGGCCCGACGTGCATGTCTGAGCAGCTCCGCGCGGTGCTTGAGGCGGTCGAGAACCCGTACATCACCCTCCAGATCCTCCCCTTCGGCCAGGGCGCCCACGCGATGCTCGGCGGCGGGCTCACGCTCCTCTCGCCGCGCGAGGGCGGGACGGTGGGTCTTGTCGAGAGCTTCCGCACAGGAGAGGTAGTAGAATCGCCCAGAAGAGTCGCCGAGTTGGCTCAGCTCTTCCAAGTGGCGTGCGACAAGGCGCTGCCGGTTCAGCAGTCTCGCGAAATCATTCGCAGCTACCTGAGAGAGTACGAAGATGAGCAGGATTCCTGACGCCTCCGCATTGAGTAATTGGCGCAAGTCAACTTACAGCGATAATCCGCACGGCGGATGCATCGAAGTCTCCGACGGCTACCCCTCCGCCGTCCCCGTCCGCGACAGCAAAGCACCCCACGGCCCGGCCGTTCTCTTCCCGATAGGCAGCTGGTCGTCATTCGTCACCGCCGTCAAGCGGGCCGATTTGCCTCGCGGTTGAGCCAGAAGTCTTCATAGGAATCGGCCAGTGCCCACAGCCGATCACGCGCCCGCACGGACGAGGCAACGACCGCCGGGTCGTCAGTCAGCTCCGCGCCCTCGAATTTGCCGTCGGGGCGGAAGTGGGTAACGGCCAGCATCTCGCCGTCGAAGAGCCACCAGTCCCGCCCTCCCGCCGGAATTCGAGCCCGGCCGGGAGCCGGTGGCGCGGCAGCCAGCGGATCTCCTCGCCCGCCGCGTGGTTCATCGGCGTCAGCTCCAGTTCCCACCGGATGTACTCCGTGACGGGCTCGGTGACGACGCGCACCCGGCGGACGGTCTTGCCCGACGCGGTGAGCGCGTGCGTCTGTTCCAGCCAGGGCCGGAACCACGCGTAGTCGTCGGGCTGGCCGTTCCGCCACGTCGCGTAGGGGCCGTCCTCGATGGAGACGCGGTACTCGTCCTTGAGTTCCAGGTGGAAGGCGTCCTTCCTGAAGGTCGTGAAGAGAGCGTCGCGTCCTGCGGCCGTGGCCAAGCGCATGCCCGAAGTCCTTCCCCAGAGCGGACGGTCACGCACGGGCTCGCACGAGGAGCGTTCCCACGCGCTCGCCCGCAGGGGGCGGGAGGATGCCGGCCTCGGTCCGGGTGAAGCCGGCCGAGAAGAGGCGGCGGGTCCATTCGTCGGGGCTCAGGTCCCAGCGGCGGACGGCTCGTGTACCGCAGGGGCGATCCTCGTCCGGTGGCCGTTGGGAGAAGACGAACGCCCCGCCGGGGGCGAGGCGTTCGCGAATCAGGGGGAGCAGGCGCGCGGGGTCGGTGAACCAGACGGCGCCGAAGATCGACAGGACGATGTCGACTTGCGTGGTCCGCTCCGCCAGGAACTCGGCCGCGTCCGCCGTGTGGAAGCTGAGGCCCGGCAGCCGTCCCCACCGCGCCACGGCCTTCTCCCGCTGGCTCGGGGCGATGTCCACGCCGATGCACTGGGCGCCGACCGTCGCGAGGTGGGCCAGGTTGCAGCCGCTGCCCGACCCCAGTTCCACGACGGTGCGTCCGGCCACCTCCCCGAGCAGTGACTCGTCGGGGCCGTGGTCCGGATACTGTGTCCAGTTCAGCCAGGTCCGGGCTCCCACGGCGTTGACCTCACGGCGTGGCGCACGGGGACTTCTGGCGTAGCGCTCCCACGCGTCTCTTGCTTCCACGGCAGCCGTTCGCTCAGGGGTTGCTGGGGCTGTTGCTGCAACAGGCGTGGCACTGGTGGCAGTCCACCTCTTTGGCGTTCCACAACTCACGGTCGATCGCGAACCCCGCCTCGCGGATCGCCTGGATGGTGCCCCTCAGGACGTACGGCTGACCCGGCTTCTCTTCGGGCAGGTGCGGAACGTGGTGGATGTAGCGTCCCGCGTGCGCCAGGCAGAATTCGGTGTAGTTGACCGTGTCGAGGACGAAGGTGTGCACGCCCAGGTCCACCAGGCGAGCTGGCCCCATCTCCACGTCGGGCCGCTCGGCCGAGGTGACGAGATAGGCCACGGTCTGGGCGAAGGTGCGTTCCGCTGTCGCCCTCTCCAGGGCGTGGTCGCGCATGATGAGCCGCACCTGTCGTTCCCAGACCTGCGGGGTGACGCACGTGCGCGGGTCGCGGCTTCGCACGGCTGTTTCCATCTTTCGTCCCTTCTCTGGCGAGGAACCGCAGTATTGCGTCCTGCATCGAGTCTCGCGTCGTGTCCCCAGTCCTCTCTAGTCGCTTTCCTGTTGTCGAAAGAATTCTTCGCGGATATCGGTAAGCAGGCGCCGCATGTCGTTCCCGTGGAGGGCGACGGAGTCGAACGATGCGAAAGTGGCGAGGTACAGGGCGACGTCGCGTGGGTTCCGTGTGGTGATCTCTGCGTGGAAGGTCTCAACGATCACGAGTCTGTCGTCGTGAGCGCTGAAGCAGTTCATGGGGAAGTCGGGCATCGGACGGCTCAGAGGAAGGATGCCGATCGTCACGTTGGGCAAGTGGGACAGGGAGATGAGCCGGTCCAGTTGCGCTGCCATGACCGCGGGCCCGCACACCCGCCACCGCAGGACGTGTTCGCAGATGAGGAAGTGGAAGGTGCGTCCCTTCTCATGCAGTACCGCCTGGCGTGTAAGTCGTGTGGCGACACTCCTCGCCATGCCGGCCTCCGTGAGGCCGGGTGGAAGCGAGAAGACGGCCGACATGTAGTCGGGAGTCTGGAGCAGGCCGGGGATCAACTGCCCCTGGAAGAGTCGCAGGACGGTCGTCCCCTTCTCGATGGCCCGGATGGCCTCCTGGTGTTTCCAGTGGCCCGTGCGGCGGAGCTCCCGCCAGGCGGTGGCCTCAACAGCGGCGGCGCGGGCCAGGGTGAGGAAGTCCGCTTTCGCCGCCTCCCCCACCTCCAGCGCGGTGAGGATGAACTCAACGTCCGCCACCGAGGGCAGGACCCGACCGTTCTCGATCTTGGAGAGCTTGGCGGCGGACATGGAGGCCCTGCGGGCAACGGCAGCGCCGGTATGTCCGGAGGCTTGGCGCAGTGCCCGCAGGGCTCGTCCAAGGTCTTGCTGTGGTGCCTGGCTCAATCGTGCTGGTACTCCGCGAAAGAGACAGCGTGCGCGAGGGCGATGTCGCGGTAACGCCGGTACTCGGCCAGCCTGTTGTCCGGCAGGGGTTCGGCGCCGAGGAAGGCGCCCGAGTCCGTGTAGTGCATGCGGAGGACCCGGGCGTCGTCGAAGAGCCAGAAGTCGTGGTCGGGGAGGCCGGGGACTTCCCCGCGCGCGAGGTCGATGATCCCGATGCTCTCGCCGGCCGCGATGTTGCCCGGGTAGGCGGCGAATTCGAAGCGCAGATAGGCGGAGAGCGGGGAGCGGACGACGTGGACCCGGGCGACGGACTTGCCCTGACGGGTCATCGAGCGGACCCAGGGGTTGTCCTCGGCCCAGTCCCGGGGGATGGGCTCTCCTCTCAGGAAGCCCTCGAATTCCTTGCGTTCTGCCTCGACGTCGTAGGCGGCGAGAGTTTCGAGCCGGAAGGCGGACGTTCCGAAGGTCTCGAAGAGCCTGCCGAATTCTTCACCGGTTAGCACGGAAGTACCTCTCCAGAACGTCGGCCGGAACTCTCACGACGGCTTCGCCTTCCGGTGCGCTGATCTGCCTCAAGTGCTCCGGGTCAGTGACGACGTAGCCCTGGACGAGGTAATGGGCGGCGTCCTCGGTGCCCCAGAGGGTGGGGCACGTTCCCTCCCGGCAGTCGTCGTCCCCGCCTGAGAGTTTCCGCAGCATGCTGATCCTTCCGATCGGCCGTTACTCCGAGGCTGTCGGAGGGGGCATGGCAGGTCAAGGGCCTCGTGTTTCCGGAACGGGAAAGGTGTGGTGCATTCATCGGTCGGGCGAGCCGGAAGTCGCGGCGCGACGGGCTGTCAATGTCAGGTTGACACCTCGGCGGGTGTCAACCTAGGGTTGACGGCATGGTGAATCCCGTGAGTGTGACGGGTCAGGTCCGGCTGGATGACCTGATTCATGCGATCAAGAAGGTGCACAGCGATGTGCTCGACCAGCTCGCCGATGCCGTGGTGGCGGCCGATCATCTGGGGGAGGTGGCGGATCATCTCATCGGGCACTTCGTGGATCAGGCGCGGCGCTCGGGGGCTTCGTGGGCGGAGATCGGGCGGAGCATGGGGGTGAGCAGGCAGGCCGCGCAGAAGCGGTTCGTGACCAAGGAGGGGGGCGAGATCGACTTCTCCGAGGGGTTCAAGCGGTTCACCCCGAGGGCGAGGAACGTCGTCGTGACGGCGCAGGAGGAGGCCCGCGCGCGGCGGGACGGGGAGATCCGGCCCGAGCACCTGGTGCTGGGGCTGCTGTCCGAGCCGCAGGGCATCGGGGCCGTCGCCCTCGCCGAGCAGGGCGCGGGGCCGGAGGAGGTGCGCGCCGCCGTGGCCGCCGCGCTGCCGCCCGCGCCGGAGGAGGAGCCGCCCGCGCTCATCCCGTACAACGCCGCCGCCAAGAAGGCGCTGGAGCTGACGTTCCGCGAGGCCCTGCGCCTGGGCCACAACTACGTCGGCACCGAGCACCTGGCCCTGGCGCTGCTGGAGGCCGAGGGCGGCACGGGCGTGCTCTCCGGCCTCGGCGTGCGCAAGGACGCCATGGAGGAGTACGTCGCCCGGGAGCTGGCCCGCCTGTCCGGAACGGGCGCCGGCCCCGCGCAGTGAAACGGCCGGGCGTGCGTGCCATGCTGGGCAACGTGAGACTGGACGACCTCGTGAGGCTGCGCCGCGCGCGGGACACCATGGACCGCGACTACGCGCAGCCCCTGGACGTGCCCGCGCTGGCCGCCGTCGCCCTCATGTCGCCGGGGCACTTCGCGCGCAGCTTCCGCGCCGCCTACGGCGAGACCCCCTACAGCTACCTGATGACCCGCCGCATCGAGCGCGCCAAGGCGCTGCTGCGGCGCGGCGACCTGAGCGTCACCGAGGTCTGCTTCGCCGTGGGCTGCACCTCGCTCGGGTCGTTCAGCTCCCGCTTCACCGAGCTGGTCGGCGAGACCCCGAGCGCCTACCGCGCCCGCCCCCACGAGGCGGGCGCCGCCATCCCCCCGTGCGTGGCCAAGATCCTCACCCGGCCGGTCAGAAACGCGCAGCCCCCGCCCCCGCCCGGCGGCGAACCGGTCAGGATCGGAGAAGCGGAATCGCCCTCCGTCTCATAGCTTCGAGGGCATGAACATCAAGCTCTCTCAGTGCTTCATCGCCGTCGACGACCACGACAAGGCCCTCGCCTTCTACCGCGACGTTCTGGGCATGGAGGTGCGCAACGACGTCGCCTTCGAGGGGCTGCGCTGGGTCACCGTCGCCTCGCCCGCCCAGCCGGACGTCGAGATCGTCCTCGAACCCCCGGCCGCCGACCCCAACGCCTCGCCCGACGACAGGCAGGCCATGGCCGAGCTGCTGGCCAAGGGCATGCTGCGCGGCGTGATCTTCTCCACCGACGACGTGGACGCCACCTTCGAACGCGTGCGGGCCGCCGGGGGCGAGGTCCTCCAGGAGCCGATCGACCAGCCCTACGGCGTCCGCGACTGCGCCTTCCGCGACCCGGCCGGCAACATGCTCCGCTTCAACCAGCCCCGGAAGTAGCCGGAGGTAGCGGGGAGGCGGGCGCGGCGGTCAGCGGGCGTCGCGGCTGACCTTCAGCGCCCAGGCGATCAGCGGGGCCTGCAACGGCAGCCGTCCGTAGGCGACGCCCCGCGCCACCACGCCGCGCCCCCGCCAGTCCCGGGCCATCTTCAGGTTGCCCGGGAAGACGGCCGCGAACAGCCCGGCGGCGGCCAGACCCCCCGCCCGCCGGGTGGCCGGGACGGCGACGGCCGCCGCGCAGGCCAGCTCGGCGGCCCCGCTGAGGTAGGTCCACGGGCGGGGGCCGAACGGCAGCGCCTCGGGGATCAGCGCGTCGTAGTACTTCGGGGCCCTGAAGTGCAGCGTTCCCGCCGCGCCGAGCAGGCCGGCCAGGGCCAGCGGGGTCAGGTGGCGGGAGCGGATGCGGGGCAGTCTCGGCATCGGGTTCTCCGTCCGGTGGCGGGGAGGGGCGGGCAGGGGCGGGGCGTCAGGCCCCTGCCCGCCGCATCTTACCGACGAGTAGTGAACGGCCGCCCGGCCCCCGCACGGCCCCTGACAGGCCGCTGTGCGCCGGATGACAGGCCCCTCCCGCATGCTCCAGCCCTGGACGTTCCCGGCAGGTCCCGCAGAGGGACCCCGGGCCGGAACGACACGAGGGAAGGAGAACGCCGTGACCTACGCGTTCCGCGCCGAGGGGCTGGTCAAGCGCTTCGGCGGAACGACGGCGCTGGCGGGGGTGGACCTGGCGGCGCGGCCCGGCACGGTGCTCGGGGTGCTCGGCCCGAACGGCGCCGGCAAGACCACCGCCGTCCGGATCCTGGCCACGCTGCTGCGGCCGGACGCCGGGCGGGCCACGGTCGCCGGCTGGGACGTGGTCCGGCACGCCGAGGAGGTGCGCCGCCGGATCGGGCTGACCGGGCAGTACGCCTCCGTGGACGAGGACCTGACCGGCGCGGAGAACCTGGTCCTCATCGGCCGCCTGCTCGACCTGCCCCGCCGCGCGGCCCAGGCCAGGGCGGCGGAGCTGCTGGCGCAGTTCGGGCTGACCGAGGCGGCCGGGCGGCGGGCCAAGACCTACTCCGGCGGGATGCGCCGCCGCCTGGACCTGGCCGCGAGCCTGGTCGCCCGCCCCGAGGTGGTCTATCTCGACGAGCCCACCACCGGCCTCGACCCGGCCAAGCGCGACGACGTGTGGGCGCTGGTGCGGCGGCAGGCGGCCGAGGGCGTCACGGTCCTGCTGACCACCCAGTATCTGGAGGAGGCGGACGCGCTGGCCGACGAAATCGCGGTGATGAACCGCGGCACGGTCATCGCCCACGGCACCCCGCACCAGCTCAAGGCCGTCGTCGGCGGGCAGTCCCTCCAGGTGCGCCCGCGGGACCAGGACCGCCTGCCGGACGCCGCGGCCGTGCTGGAGCGGGTCACGGGCCAACGCCCGGCCTCGCCCGCGCGCGGACTGCTGAGCGTGCCGGTGGCCGGGGACGCGGCCCTCGCGCCGGTGGTCGGCCGGCTGGCCGCGGAGGACATCGCGGTGACCGAGCTGTCGCTCAGACTCCCCGGCCTGGACGAGGTGTTCTACGCCCTGACCGGCGAGGGCCCGGCCGGGGCGGGACCGGCGGAGGCCGGAGACGACGGCACCGCAGACGACAGCACCGGACACGGCGGCGGACGCGCGGACGGTGCCCCGGCCGCCACCGCACGCGAGACGAAGGAGACGGTGGCATGAGCCTCGCGACGGCCCCGGAGACCGCCGTGGCCCCCGAGGGCCCGCGCAAGGAAACGGGCCAACGGCCGCCGCGGGCGCCGTTCCGCCTGCTGCGGCACAGCCTCGCGCTGGCCGGGCGGAGCCTGCTGAAGACCGCCCGCACCCCCGAGCAGCTGATCGACGTCACCCTCCAGCCGGTGATCTTCGTCGTGCTCTTCGTCTACCTCCTCGGCGGCGCCGTCTCCGGCTCCACCGAGGAGTACCTGACGTTCCTGCTGCCCGCGATCATGGTCCAGACGGTGATATTCGCCTCGGTCGCCACCGGCATCAACCTCAACACCGACATCAAGAAGGGCGTCTTCGACCGCTTCCGCAGCCTGCCCATCGGCCGCTCCGCGCCGCTGCTGGGCTCGGTGCTGGGGGACATGGTCCGCTTCGTGGTCTGCATCCTCGTGCTGCTGGGCTTCGGCGCGGCGCTCGGCTACCGGATCGGCACCGGCCCGCTCTCCGCGGTGGCCGCCTGCCTGCTGGTGATGCTCTTCGCCTTCGCGCTGAGCTGGGCCTCGGTGCTGCTGGGCGTCGTGGCGCGCGAGCCGGGGAGCGTGCAGGGCATCAGCTTCCTCGCGCTCTTCCCGCTCACCTTCGGCACCAACATGATCGCGCCGACCGACACCCTGCCCGGCTGGCTCCAGTGGTGGGTGGGCGTCAACCCCGTCACGGACGTGATGGAGGCGGCGCGCGGCCTGCTCAACGGCGGGCCGGTGGCCGCGCCCGTGGCCCAGACCCTGGCCTGGTCGGTGGCGCTGTTCGCGGTCTTCTTCCCCCTCGCGGTCCGCGCCTACCGCCGCAAGTCGTAGCCGGGCCCGAACGCGTGCCCCGCGCCCTCGCCCGGCCCTGCCCCCGGCCACGGCGAAGGCCCTATTCCGCGCCGGGCGTCCCCTCGGCGCCGGGGGCCGCGTCCGTGCGGGGCGTCGCCCCCGCCCCGAAGCGCCCGCCCGTTCCCGGCCTCGCGCCCGGGACGGGCCCGGCGTCCGGCACCGGAGAGGCCAGGGTCTCGCGCAGCAGCGCCAGGGCCGCCGCCCGGTTCAGCTCCCGGCCCCAGCCGTACCGTTCGGCGAACGCCTCGTCCCCGAGCGCCCGGGTCAGCCGCTCGGTCAGCGAGGCCACGTCGGGGTCGGCCGGGTCCGGGGTCCTGGCCCCGGCTCAGCACCAGCTCCGCGACCCGCACCGCCACCGAGGCGGCCACCGGCATGTCCCGCACCTCCACGGCTCCTTCCCACGCTTCGGACAGCAGTCCCACCGCCTCCTCCGCCGGGCCGGTCAGCGCGGCACCGGCGCGGATGAGGGCGTTGAGCTGCGGCTGGACGAACACCCGGCTGTCGGCGTGCGCCACGGCCTCGGCGTACTGCCGGGCCGCGCCGGGCCCGTCCCCGGACTGGCGCAGCAGGTCGCCCAGCGCCAGCCGGGCGCTGGCGGCGAGGAAGGCCGAGCCGCGGCGCTCCGCCGCCCCCGCCAGCTCCTCCAGCTCGGCCCGCGCCTCGGCGCGCTCCCCGCGGTGGCCGCGCACCGCGGCCAGCCGGACCCGCATCTGCTCCGCGTCCGACTCGGCCCGCAGCTCGCGCAGCAGCCGGATCGCCTCCCGCAGCGCGGCCACCGCGCCGTCGAGGTCCCCGAGCTGACGGGACAGCAGGCCCTGGGAGGCGAGGGTCAGCGCCAGCCCCCAGCGGTCCCCGGTGGCGCGGAACCCCTCGGCGGCCAGGGCCAGTTCCTCGTGCTCGCCGTGCGGGTCGCCCTCGTTCTCGCGGATCGCCGCGCGCATCAGCCGCAGCATGGCCCGCGCCCACGGGTCGGTGTGGCGCAGGGCCCGCGCGGTGGCCTCCATGCCGTGCACGGCCCGTTCGGCGTACATCGCCAGGCCCGGCTCAAGCGTGGCCAGCACGGGGTGCCCGGTCAGCGGGTCGATGGCCCTCAGCCGCCCCCGCAACTCCTCCACCAGGGGCGCCACGCTGTCCGCGCTGCCCCCGGCCGCCCCGTTGAGCACGGCGAACGTCATCGCCACCGCCCGCGCCTCCGCGGGCGCCTCCCCGGGCACCGCCAGGGCGGAGCGCAGCCGGCTCGCCGCCTCCGCGTGGTTGCCCTGCATCGTCCAGAACTGGCCCAGCGCGGCGGCGAGCCGGACGGCCGTGGCCGCGTCCGCGCTGCCCACGGCGTGGTGGAGGGCGGCCAGCAGGTTGTCCCGCTCCGCGATCAGCACGTCGATCCAGCGAAGCTGCGCCGGGCCGCGCAGGCGCGGCTCGGCGCGCTCGGCCAGCCGCAGGAAGTGGGCGGCGTGCGCGTCCCGGGCGGCCCCGGCCGAGCCCGCCTCGGCCAGCCGCTCCATGCCGTACTCGCGCAGCGTCTCCAGCATCCGGAACCTCGGCCCCGGCCCCTCCCCGGCCTCGGCCCGCTGGAGCAGCGACTTGTCGGCCAGCGAGGCCAGCAGGTCCAGGGCCTCCTCGGCCGGAACCCCGCAGGCGCCCTCGACGCTCTCCGGGGTGGCGCCGCCCGCGAACACCGACAGGCGCTCGGCCAGGGCGCGTTCGGCCTCCGTCAGCAGCTCCCAGCTCCAGGCGACCACGGCCCGCAGCGTCTGGTGCCGGGGCAGCGCGGTGCGGCTGCCGCCGGTCAGCAGCCGGAACCGGTCGTCCAGGCGGGCCGCCAGGTGCGCCGGGTCCAGCGTCCGCAGCCGGGCCGCGGCCAGCTCGATGGCCAGCGGCAGCCCGTCCAGGCGGCGGCAGATCTCCGCGACGGGCGCGGCGTTCTCCCGGTTCAGCGCGAAGCCCGGCCGCACCGCGGCGGCCCGGTCCACGAACAGCCGCACGGCCGCGTGCCCCGCCGCCTCGTCCGCGCCCGCGCCGTCCGGCGGGGTGGCCAGCGGCGGGACCGGGCACAGCGCCTCCCCGACGAGGGCCAGCGGCTCGCGGCTGGTGGCCAGCACCCGCAGGCGCGGGCAGCGGGTCAGCAGCCCGTCGGCCAGCCGGGCGGCGGCCCCGATCAGGTGCTCGCAGTTGTCCAGCAGCAGCAGGGTCGGCGCGCCGGGGCCCAGCGCCTCGGCCAGCAGGTCGGTGGCCTCGTGCGGCGAGGACGGGCCCGGAGTGCCCGGCGGGCGGTGCTCCTGGACGGCGGTGACCCGGCGGCCCAGCGCCGCGAGCACCGCCTGCGGCACGTCGTGCGGGTCGGTGACCGAGGCCAGCTCCACCAGCCAGGCCCCGCCCGGGTAGCCCTCCGCGAGGCGGGCGGCGGCCGTGGTCGCCAGCCGGGTCTTCCCCGCGCCGCCCGGCCCGACCAGGGTCACCAGCCGGGACTCGGCAAGCTGCTTGCGGATCAGGCCCAGCTCCTCCTCCCGGCCCACGAAGCTGGTCAGCGGCGCGGGCAGGTTCCCGGCCGCCCGGTCGGTCTCCGGGGCCTCGGCCCGCAGCACCGCGAGGTGGACGGCGCGCAGCTCGGGGGAGGGGTCCACGCCCAGCTCCTCGGCCAGCCGGGCGCGGTGCGCCTCGTAGGCGGCCAGCGCCTCGGCCTGCCGCCCCGCGGCGTACCTGGCCCGCATCAGCAGGCCCAACGCCCGCTCCCGCAGCGGGTGTTGCGCGACCAGGCCCTCCAGCTCCGCCAGAACGGCCGCGTGCCGCCCGGCGTTCAGCTCGGCCTCGGCCAGGTCCTCCACGGCCGTCAGCCGCAGCTCCTCCAGGCGGGCTGCCACCGCCAGCGCGTACGGGGCCTCGCCCGCGTCGGCCAGGGCGGGCCCGCGCCACAGGGCCAGCGCCTCGCGCAGCGGACCGGCCGCGGCGGCGAGGTCCCCGTCGCTCAGCGCGCGCCGCCCCGCGCGGGCCAGCTCCTCGAAACGCAGGGCGTCCACGGCCCCCGGCGGCAGCTCCAGCCGGTACCCGCCGGCCTGGGAACGCAGCAGCTCCGCGCCGCCCGGCAGCGCCCGCCGCAGCCGCGAGACGAGGGAGTGCAGGGCGTTCGCCTGGTCGCCCGGGGCCTCCGCGCCGGGCCACAGGGCGTCCACCAGCACCTCGGCGGGCACCAGGGCGCCCGCGTCCAGCGCCAGGCGGATCAGCAGCGCGCGCAGCCTGGCCCCGCCCACGGCGACGGGCCGCCCGCCGGGCGCGATGACCTGGAGCGGCCCGAGAACGCCGACCCGCACGCCGGACCCCGCACTCCCCTGCACGAGGGCCAGTCTCTCACCGGCGCGGGGCCCCCGGGCACGCCTCACCAGGAGGAGGGAAGCCCCCGCAGCAGCTCCTCGTCGAACGCCAGCCTGACCCGCAGCTCCTCCTTCGCCGGTCCGTCCGCGCCGGCCCGCACCTCGGCGGCCTCCGCGTCGCTCAGCGCGCGGCCGTAGATCCGCACGTCGTCCAGCGCGCCCGCGAAGTGCTCGGCGTAGTCCGGCCGCGCGCCCAGGTGCAGCGAGAACGGGTCGTCCGGCGTCACCGGCCCCGGGGGCGCCGCCGTCACCGCGGGCGTCGCCCCGTCCACCGAGAGCCGGAGCTGCCCGCCCTCCCGTTCGAGGAGCACGTGGTGCCAGGTCCCGTCGTTGAAGGCCGCGCCCGTGTCCACGGTGACGGCCGTCTCCGCGTCCCCGACGTCCAGCGCCCCCCGCAGCCGCCCCTCGGCCGGCTCGGCGCGCAGCCAGAACTGCCGCCGCCCCGGCGCGTGCCCGTAGCCCCACAGCAGCGGATGCCCCCCGTCGCCGGCCTCGTAGCGGAACCAGGCCGAGACCGCGAACTCCTCGCCGTCCAGGCGCAGCGAGGGCGGGCAGTTGATCAGCCGCAGGTAGTCGTCCGTCCCGTCCAGGGTCATCGCGCCGCCCCAGCGGCCCGAGGCCGAGGGCTGCGCGCCGCCGTGCACCACGGCGTGGTTCTCCTGGCCCGAGGCGTCCGGGGCGCGCGGCAGGATCACGTCCCCGGCGCCCGCGTCCAGCGTCTCCTCGGTGAAGGCGGTGAACGTCAGGGTGCCGTGCGGGCTGAAGGAGTCCGTCTCGTACAGCAGCCCGATCTCCCCGTCCGGCAGCAGCGCCAGGTCGGAGTACCCGGAGCGGTCGGGCGTGATGACGGTGCCCGTGGTGCTCCAGGTGGCGCCCTCGTCCTCCGAGGTGCGCACCGCCATCATCCAGCGGTCGGGGATGGCCTCGGCGCCCGGCCTGGCCGGGGCCGACAGCAGCATCCGGCCCTCGCGGGGCACGAGCACCGAGCCGGAGACGGGCGGGGCCTGCACGTCCGTCACCGGCGCGAAGCCCTCCCCGGCGAAGCTCGCGCCGCCGTCCTCGCTGGTGGCGGCGAGGCGGTGGTGCTGCGTTCCGCAGGTGGCCGAGGAGCGGGCGTTGACGTAGAGGGTGCCGTCCGCCCGCTCGGCGACGGTGAGTTCGCCGGGGTGCGCGTCCTCGCTCGCCGTCTCGTAGAGCGCGCCGGTGTGCCAGGTCAGGCCGCCGTCGTCGCTGTAGTAGAGCTGCGCGCCGGAGCGGCCGGAGGCCGCGTCGTGGTCGCCGGGAACGATCAGGCGGCCGGCGTGCGGGCCGTTGCGGAGCTGGAGGCCGTGCCCGGGGCCGACCGAGACCCAGGTCCAGTCCTCGCCCTTCAGCGCCGACAGGTCGGCGCCCCGCTCCCAGGTGACGCCCTCGTCGGCGCTGTGCAGCACGTGCAGCGATCGCGGCCCGCGCACCCGGTCCTCGCCCTCCAGCGTCCAGGCGTTGTGGGCGTGGAGCACCGAGACGCGGCCGGTCTCCTCGTCCACCACGGGCGTGGGGTTGCCGAAGCCGTCCTCGTCCCCGTCGCCGCGCAGCACGGTCAGCGGGCCCCAGGTCCGGCCGCCGTCGGTGGAGCGCTTCAGCAGCAGGTCGATGTCGCCGACGTCGTCGCAGTCCACGACGCGGCCCTCGGCGAACGCCAGCAGCGTCCCGCCGGGGGTGGCGACCAGCGCGGGGATGCGGAAGCAGGCGTAGCCCTCGGTGTGGTGGACGAACGGCGCGCTCAGCTCCGGCGCGGGCCCGCCGGCCGAGGCGCGCCGGGGGGCCTCGGCGCGGGAGGAGGGCCCGCCCGACGCGGGCGGTTCGCCCGGCTCGGTCGGCTCGGGCGCCGGGGTCGCGGGTGAAGTCGCGGCCGAGGGCACGGCCGGGGACGGGGAAACGGCCGAGGACGGCGTCGGGCTCGGCGGGGTCGGGGCGGCCGGCGGCGCGGTGGCCAGGGTCCACAGCGCGGCGGCGGCCAGGGCGGCGAACAGCGCGGGGGCGTGCGGCAAGACGGCTCCCGAGGGGGACGGAAGGGGCGGGTCAGGGCGCGGGCCGCAGCCAGACGGTCGCCAGCGGCGGCAGCGTGGGCGCGACGCTCTCGGGACGGCCGTGGCTGGGGACGGGCTCGGCCCGCAGCGGCGCGGGCTGCGTCACGCCGCTGCCGCCGTAGGCCCGGTCGTCGGTGTTGAGGACCTCGTGCCAGGCCGCGCCGGGCGGCCCGGGGACGCCCAGGCGGTAGGCCGGGCGCACGACGGGGGAGAAGTTGCAGACGGCCAGCAGCGGGGGCGTTCCGTCCCCGGCCATCCGCAGGAAGGCGAAGACGTTGTCGGCCGCGGCCTCGGCGTCGACCCAGGCGAAGCCGGCGGGGTCGCTGTCCAGTCGCCACAGCGCGGGCGTCTCGCGGTAGCGGGCGTTGAGGTCGCGCACCAGGTCCGCGACGCCCTGGTGGTCGCCGGCCGCCACGTAGGCCGGGTCCAGGACCCACCACTGAGGCCCGGTCTCCTCCGACCACTCGGCGCCCTGGGCGAACTCCTGTCCCATGAAGAGGAGTTGCTTGCCCGGGTGGGCCCACATGAAGCCCAGGTAGGCGCGGTGGGTGGCCCGCCGGCGCCACCAGTCGCCGGGCATCTTCTCCACCAGCGCGCCCTTGCCGTGCACCACCTCGTCGTGCGAGATGGGCAGGACGTAGTTCTCCGAGTAGGCGTAGACCAGGGAGAACGTCATCTCCCGGTGGTGCCAGGAGCGGTGCACGGGGTCGCGGGCCAGGTAGCCCAGCGTGTCGTGCATCCAGCCCATGTTCCACTTGAAGCCGAAGCCCAGGCCCCCGCGGTCGGTGGAGCGGGTCACCCCGTCCCAGGCGGTGGACTCCTCGGCCATGGTCACCACGCCGGGGCAGTGGCGGTAGAGCGTGGCGTTCATCTCCTGGAGGAACGCCACCGCGTCCCAGTTCTCGCGCCCGCCGTCCGCGTTGGGCGTCCACTGCCCTTCGGGGCGCGAGTAGTCGAGGTAGAGCATCGAGGCCACCGCGTCCACCCGGATGCCGTCCAGGTGGTACTCCTCGCACCAGTACAGGGCGTTGGCGACAAGGAAGTTGCGCACCTCGGGGCGGCCGTAGTCGAACTCGAGCGTCCCCCAGTCCGGGTGCTCCGCCCGCAGCGGGTCGGCGGGCTCGTAGCAGGGCGTCCCGTCGAAGCGGGCCAGGGCCCACTCGTCCTTGGGGAAGTGCGCCGGCACCCAGTCCATCAGCACGCCGATCCCGGCCCGGTGCAGCGCGTCCACCAGGTACTTGAAGTCGTCCGGGGTGCCCAGGCGGGCGGTGGGCGCGTAGAAGCCGGTGACCTGGTACCCCCAGGACCCGCCGTAGGGGTGCTCGGCCGGGGGCATCAGCTCGACGTGGGTGAAGCCGAGGCGGCTGACGTAGGCCGGCAGCTCCTTCGCCAGCTCCCGGTACGACAGGCCCGGCCGCCAGGAGGGCAGGTGCACCTCGTAGACGGACATCGGCGCGGCGTGCGGGGGCGTCTCGGCGCGGCGGGCCAGCCAGGCGGCGTCGCCCCAGGTGTAACGCCCGGCGTGCACCACCGAGGCGGTGGCGGGCGGGAGTTCGGTGCGGCGGGCGAGCGGGTCGGCCCGCAGGGTGCGCACGCCGTCGGCGCCCAGCACCTCGTACTTGTAGCGGGTGCCGGGGCCCACGCCCGGCACGAACAGCTCCCACACCCCCGAGGCGCCCAGCGAGCGCATCGGGAAGCCCGTGGGGTCCCAGTGGTTGAAGTCCCCGGCCACCCGCACCCCGCGCGCGCTCGGCGCCCAGACGGAGAACCGCGTGCCGCGCACGCCCTGGTGGGACATCGGCCGCGCCCCCAGCGCCTCCCACAGCCGCTCGTGCCGCCCCTGCGCGATCAGGTGCAGGTCCAGCTCGCCCAGCGAGGGCAGGAAGCGGTAGGGGTCGTCGGTCACCAGGTGCGTTCCGTCCGCGTAGGTGACCGACAGCCGGTAGGGCTCGGGCAGCGGCCCCGGCAGCACGGCGGCGAACAGCCCGTCCCCCTCGTCCGCCAGCGCCCGGCCGCGGACCGCGACCCGGCGCGCGAGCGGGCGCAGGACCCGGATCAGCGTGCCCCCGGCCACCGGGTGCGCGCCCAGCAGGGCGTGCGGGTCGTGGTGCGCCCCCTGAAGCAGCCGCGCGCGGTCCCCGGGCTCCAGCTCAGGGGCGCGCAGGGCCGCGGGCAGCGCCGGGCTTCCCGCGTGGGCGTGGACGGGCGTGCGCGCGGTCACCCGCGCCAGGCGGTGCCGCAGCCGCCGTCCGGCGCGGCGTCCGGCCCGGCGGCTCATGCGGCGGCCAGCCTGCGGATCGCGGTCATCGGGACCTCCAGCCACCCCGGGCGGTGCCGGGCCTCGTACAGCACCTCGTAGACCGCCTTGTCCGTCTCGTACGCCCGCAGCAGCGCCGCCGTCCCGGCGGGGTCCCCGCCCGCGGCCTCGGCGTAGCCGCGGCGGAAGGCCGTGCGGTTGGCGCGCGACCACGCCTCCGCGAAGGAGCCGAGGCTCTCCCGGTGCTGGGCCGCGGCGTAGTCGAAGGAGCGCAGCATTCCGGCGACGTCCCGCACCGGCGGCCCCAGGCCGCGCCGGTCCTCCAGCGGCCGGGCCGGCTCGCCCTCGAAGTCGATGACCCACCACAGGCTGCCGCGCCCGGCCCGGTCCGGGGCGCACAGCACCTGCCCCAGGTGCAGGTCGCCGTGCAGCCGCTGCACCGCGCAGCTCCCGCCGTTCCGCGCGAACGCCGCCACCTCCTCGTACGCCCGCCCCAGGCCCGCCCGGTAGGGGCGCAGCGCGGGGACGGCGGAGGCGGCCTCGGCCAGCCGGTCGTTCATCCCGGCCGCGACCTCCTCCAGGCCCGCCCCGGCCAGGACCCCGGTGGGCAGGGCCGCGGCCAGCGCGGTGTGCACCTCGGCGGTGGCGCGGCCCAGGGCGTGGGCGGCGGCGGTGAAGTCGGCGCGGCGGGTCAGGGAGCGCAGGGCGAGCTGCCAGCCGTCGGCCGAGCCGGCCAGGAAGGGCTGGAGAACGCCCAGGGTCAGCGGCTCGGTGCCGGTGCCGGGCCAGGCGGCCTCGAACCAGGCGGCGGGCGCCGGGACCCGGGGGCAGCCGGCCTCGGCCAGTGCCAGCGGCAGCTCCAGGTCGGGGTTGACGCCGGGGCTGACCCGGCGGAACAGCTTGAGGATGAAGGAATCCCCGTACACCACCGAGGAGTTGCTCTGCTCGTTGGTCAGCAGCCTGGCCGGGAGGCCGCCGGGGATCTCGGCGCCCCCGGCGCGGCCGAAGGTCAGCGTGCCCAGGCGGCCGGGGGTGCGCAGGCGTTCCACCAGCACGGCGGCCAGGCGCGCGTCGTGCAGCGCCTCGTAGACGGCCAGGCCCCGCAGCGGGCCCTCGGTGGGGCGGCCGACCAGGGCGGGGGCGAGGGCGGGCGGGAGGCCGGCGCGCACGCCCAGCAGTAGCTGGTAGCAGTCGCCGCCGGACGGGTCGCGCGGCGGGGCGCCGGGCTGGGAGCTGCTCTGCCGGGTGCGCACCAGCAGGTGCAGCAGCCCGGGGGCGCTGCCGTCCTCGGAGCGGGGCAGCAACTCGGTGGCGGAGATGAGGGTCAGGCCGGTCAGCGGGCGTCCCTTCCCGGCGAACCAGCGCTGCCGGGGGAGCCAGCGCGCCAGGGGGCCGGTGAGCGAGCGCAGCAGCGGGCTGCCGTGCGGGGCGGAGGCGAGCGCGGGCCGGGCGGGGGCCGTCCGGTGCGGGGAGGCGGGCGAGGCGCCCTCCGGCAGCCCATCCGACATGGCGTCCGACATGGCGTCCTTTCCCCGGGCACGAATTCCTGACGGAGTGTTGCGGATCGTGCCGCGGGTTGGGCCGGTGGCGGGGGACGTGTCGGGCGAAAACGACCGAGCGGGTCAGGCGCGTAACGCGGATGGCGGCGGCACCGGGCGTGGGCCGGGGCGTGAGGCCGGGACGCGAAGCCGGGGCAGGGAGGGTCGGGGCAGGGGGTCGGGCGCAGCGCGGGTCCTTGCCGCTGCGCCCGGGGGCGCCCGGGGGCGCCGGGTGACGCGGCCGGGCGGGCCGCGCGGTGGCGGAGCCGGGCCGGGGTGCGGCCCGGTGGGGGGCTCAGGAGGCCCGGGGAGCCTCGCCCAGCCGGAACCAGTAGAAGCCGTGCCCGGCCAGCGTCAGCAGGTAGGGCAGCTCCCCGATGGGCGGGAAGCGGACGCCGCCGATCAGCTCCACGGGAACGCGCCCGGCCCAGGGACGCAGGTCCAGCTCCGTGGGCTGGGAGAAGCGGGAGAAGTTGTTGACGCACATCACCAGGTCGCCCTCGTACTCGCGCAGGAACGCCAGCACGGCCGGGTTGGAGGAGGGCAGCTCCGCGTAGCAGCCGGGCCCGAAGGCGGGGTTCTGCTTGCGGATCTCCACCATCCGCCGCGTCCAGTGCAGCAGCGAGGACGGCGAGGACATGGCGGCCTCGACGTTGGTGACCTGGTACCCGTGGACCGGGTCCATGATGGTCGGCAGGAACAGCCGGCCCGGGTCGCAGGAGGAGAAGCCGGCGTTGCGGTCCGGGGTCCACTGCATGGGCGTGCGCACCGCGTCCCGGTCCCCGAGCCAGATGTTGTCGCCCATCCCGATCTCGTCCCCGTAGTAGAGGATCGGGGAGCCGGGCAGCGACAGCAGCAGCGCGGTGAACAGCTCGATCTGGTTGCGGTCGTTGTCCAGCAGCGGCGCCAGCCTTCTGCGGATGCCGATGTTCGCGCGCATCCGCGGATCCTTGGCGTACTCCGCGTACATGTAGTCGCGCTCCTCGTCGGTGACCATCTCCAGGGTCAGCTCGTCGTGGTTGCGCAGGAAGATCCCCCACTGGCAGCGGGCGGGGATCTCGGGGGTCTTGGCCAGGATCTCGGAGACGGGGTAGCGGGACTCGCGGCGCACGGCCATGAAGATCCGCGGCATGACGGGGAAGTGGAACGCCATGTGGCACTCGTCGCCGCCGGCCTCGAAGTCCCCGAAGTAGTCGACCACGTCCTCGGGCCACTGGTTGGCCTCGGCGAGCAGCACGGTGTCGGGGTAGTGGGCGTCGATCTCGGCCCGGACCCGCTTGAGGAACGCGTGCGTCGCAGGAAGGTTTTCGCAGTTGGTGCCCTCCTCGGCGTACAGGTAGGGGACCGCGTCCAGCCGGAAGCCGTCGATGCCGAGGTCCAGCCAGAACCGCAGGGCGGAGAGGATCTCCTCCTGCACCGCGGGGCTGCGGTAGTTGAGGTCCGGCTGGTGGGAGAAGAAGCGGTGGAAGAAGTACTGCTTGCGCACCGGGTCGAACGTCCAGTTCGAGGACTCGGTGTCGACGAAGATGATGCGGGCGTCCGCGTACTGCTTGTCGTCGTCCGCCCACATGTAGTAGTCCCCGTAGGGGCCGTCGGGGTCGCGGCGCGACTCCTGGAACCACCGGTGCTGGTCGCTGGTGTGGTTCATGACGAAGTCGATGATGACGCGCATCCCGCGCTGGTGGGCGGCGTCGACGAACTCCACGAAGTCCGCCAGGTCCCCGATCTGGGGATGGGTGTCGGTGTAGTCCGCCACGTCGTAACCGCCGTCGCGCAGCGGTGACTTGAAGAACGGCGGCAGCCACAGGCAGTCGACCCCGAGCCACTGCAGGTAGTCCAGTCGGGAGGTGAGGCCCTTCAGGTCCCCGATGCCGTCCCCGTTGCTGTCCTGGAAGGACCGCACGAGGACCTCGTAGAAGACCGCGCGCTTGTACCACTCGGGGTCGCGGTCGCGGGCGGGCGTGTCCTCGAACGTATCGGGGACCGGCTCATTGACGCTCATGGTTGGGTGACCCTCCGGTCTCTAGGACGGTCGCAGGGCCAGAATGTGGGCGGACGACGCGAGGGCACCCTCACGGCCCGGCTCAAGCCGCACATAGTTGTCCCTGCCCCAGTAGTAGGTCGCACCGGTGAGCTCGTCGACCACCGGAAGGGGCTCGGAGCCGCTCTCCTGACCGGGAGAGAGACCGATCCCCTTAAGTTGCTCCATGTCCAACGAGACCGTTGCCTCGTGGGTGCGGTAGGGATCGAGGTTGACCACAGTCAGAACGCAGTCGGCTTCCGGTGTCCGCGTGCGCTTGGAGTAGGCCAGGATGTGCTCGTTGTCCGTGCGGTGAAAGTGCAGATCGCGCAGGCGGCGCAGCGCCGGGTGGCGCCGCCGGAGCGCGTTCAGGGTGGTGATCAGCGGGGTGATCGAGCGGCCCGCCGCGTCGGCCGCCTCCCAGTCGCGCGGGCGCAGCTCGTACTTCTCGGAGTGCGCGTACTCCTCGCTCCCCTGTTCGGCCGGCTCGTTCTCGCACAGCTCGTAGCCGGCGTACACGCCCCACGTGGGAGAGAGGGTCGCGGCGAGCACGGCGCGCACCTCGAAGGCCGGGCGCCCGCCGTGCTGGAGGTAGGCGTGCAGGATGTCCGGCGTGTTGACGAAGAAATTGGGCCGCATGTACGCGGCGGCGGCCCCCGACAGCTCCGTCAGGTACTCCGTCAGCTCGGTCTTGGAGGTCCGCCAGGTGAAGTAGGTGTACGACTGCTGGAAGCCGATCCGCGCCAGCGTGTGCATCATCGCGGGGCGGGTGAACGCCTCGGCCAGGAAGATCACGTCGGGGTCGGTGCGGTTGATGTCCGCGATGACCTTCTCCCAGAACACCACCGGCTTGGTGTGCGGGTTGTCCACGCGGAAGATCCGCACCCCGTGCCCCATCCAGAACCGCAGCAGCCGCAGCGTTTCCGTCACCAGGCCCCGGAAGTCCTGCTCGAAGGAGATGGGGTAGATGTCCTGGTACTTCTTCGGCGGGTTCTCGGCGAACGCGATGCTGCCGTCCGCCCGCCGGCTGAACCACTCCGGGTGGGTCTTCACCCACGGGTGGTCCGGGCTGCACTGGAGCGCGAAGTCCAGCGCCACCTCCATGCCCTCGGCGGCGGCGGCCTGGACGAACGCGGCGAAGTCCTCGGTCGTTCCCAGGTCCGGGTGGATCGCGTCGTGCCCGCCCTCGGCCGAGCCGATCGCCCACGGCGAGCCCACGTCGCCCGGCCGCGCCCGAAGCGCGCCCCCCGCGCCCTTGCGGAAGGCCGTGCCGATGGGGTGCACCGGCGGCAGGTAGACCACGTCGAAGCCCATCCGCGCCAGCGCGGGCAGCCGCTTGGCCGCCGTGCGCAGCGTCCCCGAGACGGGGGGCGCGCCCGGGCGCAGGAGCGCCCCCTCGGAGCGCGGGAACATCTCGTACCAGGAGCCGAACAGCGCCCGCTCCCGCTCCACCAGCAGCGGCATCGGCCGGGAGCAGGTGAGGAGCGCGCGCAGCGGGAAGCGGTCGAGAACGGCCGTCACCTCGGGGTCCAGGGCCACCGCGAGCCGGGCCCCGGGCGGCAGCGAGGCGTCCAGCAGCGTCTCGGCCGCCGCCGCCACCGCGCCCTTGCCCTCGCTCTTGGGCACCCCCGAGGCGGCCTGCCGCAGCAGCGCGGCGCCCTCGGCCAGGGTCAGTTCGGGGTCCACTCCGGCCGGGACCTTGATCCGCGCGTGCCGCCGCCAGGTGGCCACCGGGTCGCCCCAGGCCTCCACCGCGAACGTCCAGCGCCCCTCGCGGTCCGGCGTCACCTCCGCGCCCCAGCGGTCCGTGCCCGGCGCCAGCTCGCGCATCGGGGTCCACGGCCCGCCCCGGCCGTCCGGGTCCCGCAGCACGACGTTGGCGCCCACGGCCTCGGCGCCCTCCCGGAAGACCGTCGCCGAGACCTCGAAGGTCTCCCCGGGAACCGCCTTCGCCGGGCGGCGCCCGCAGTCAACGCTCGGCTGGACGTCGAGGACGGGAATGCGACCGATCATGTGGGATCCCCTGAAGCGCTAGGAATGCAGGTCATTTGTCCGCCCCGGCCCTGCCCGGCGCGGGACTCGTCCTTTCTAGCGCCTTGACGATGCTTTGCCCCTGAAAAGCAGGTTTGGCGGGAAGCCCCTTTCGCGCGCGTTCACCCGGGTGGGGGCGCCGGGATATGTCACGGCCGTGTTGCCGGATGATGCGGGCGGGATTTCCGGGACGGGAGTGATCCGGGGGCGTTCCTCAACGCATCCTCAAGTGTGCCCGAAATCACGGCTGATGTCAGCGTTTAAGGGGCAGATCTCGGGTCGATATCGCGTATCTACGCGCGCTTCCCAGCCCCGCGGCCTGGCAGTAATGTGCCGTCCACCGAAACGCCGTATCCCCGACAACCCCGCCGACAAGCCTGAGGTGGACGATGCGCATAGCAAGACCCATGGCCGCGAAGCTCTTTGCGGCCGTCCTCGCCATCGGCCTGGCCGTGACCGGTTGCGCCAGCGAGCGGGGGGAGGACGGAGGCGGCGACAGCTTTGTCTTCGGCGCCCCCGGCGATCCCCAGTCCCTCGATCCCTCGCTGGCCAGCGACGGCGAGACCTTCCGCGTCACCCGGCAGGCGTTCGAAACGCTGCTCGACCACGAGCCGGGCACCACACAGCTCACCGGCGGGCTCGCCGAGGAGTGGTCGAGCAACGACGCGGGCACCGAATGGACCTTCCGCCTCAGGGAGGGCGTCACCTTCCACGACGGCGCCGAGCTGACCGGCGAGGTCGTCTGCGCCAACTTCGACCGCTGGTACAACTGGTCGGGCACCTACCAGAACCCCACGCTCTCCTACTACTGGCAGACCGTCTTCGGCGGCTTCGCCGAGAACGGCAGCGAGGACGTTCCCGAGGCCAACTACGCCGGCTGCTCCGCCCCCGACCCGCTGACCGCCGTCATCGAGGTCGCCGAGCCCTCGGCCAACTACCCCGGCGGCTTCTCCCTCCAGGCCTTCGCGATCCACTCGCCCAACTCCCTGGAGGCGTACGCCTCTGACGAGGCCGGCGGCGAGGGCGAGAACATCACCTTCCCCGGCTACAGCCAGGAGGCCGGCACCGTCGCGGGCACGGGCCCCTACGAGATCACGGAGTGGAACCACTCCGGCGGCGAGGTGACCCTCACCCGCTTCGACGACTACTGGGGCGAGGCCGCCCACGTCGAGGAGCTGGTCTTCCGCACCATCCCGGAGGAGGACGGCCGCCGCCAGGCCCTCCAGGCCGGCGACATCCACGGCTACGACCTCGTCGCCCCCGCCGACGTGGCCACCCTGGAGGCCGACGGCTTCCAGGTCCCGGTCCGCGACGTCTTCAACCTCCTCTACCTCGGCTTCACCCAGGACGGCCACGAGGCCCTGGGCGACCTGAGGGTCCGCCAGGCCATCGCCCACGCCCTGGACCGGGAGAACATCGTGAACTCCCAGCTCCCGGACGGCGGGGTCGTCGCCACCCAGTTCATGCCGGACACGGTCGACGGGTACTCCGAGGAGGTCACGCTCTACGAGCACGACCCCGGGCGCGCGCGGGACCTGCTGACCCAGGCCGACCGGACGGGCGTGGAGTTCGACTTCTGCTACCCGACCGAGGTCACCCGCCCGTACATGCCGGCCCCCGCCGACATCTACGAGCTGCTGCGCGCCGACCTTCAGGAGGTGGGCATCCGGGTCAGCCCGATCGCCCTGCCGTGGAACCCGGACTACCACGAGACCACGAGGAACGGCGGCTGCGACCTCTATCTCCTGGGCTGGACCGGCGACTTCAACGACGGCTACAACTTCCTGGGCACCTGGTTCGCCGAGCCGACCCTGGAGTGGGGCTTCGAGAACGAGGAGCTGTTCGGCCTGCTCACCGAGGCCCGCACCGAGCCCGACCCCGCGACCCGGGTCGGCCTCTACCAGCAGGCCAACGAGCTGGTCATGGACTACCTGCCGGGCGTCCCGATCTCCAGCTCGCCGCCCTCGATCGCGTTCTCCCCGGACGTGGAGCCGCCCACCGTCTCCCCCCTGACCGACGAGAACTTCGCCGAGGTCCGCTTCCGCGAGTAGCGCCCCCACGCCGCCCGCCCCGGCCGCCCGGCCGGGGCGGGCGGCGCCCGCGCCCCCGCACCCCGCCTCACGTCGACCGCGCACCAGAGAAAGGCGATCCCCCTCGGTGCTCCGACTCATCCTCCGCAGGCTGCTCCAGCTCATACCCACGCTGCTCGGCCTGACGGTGCTCCTCTTCCTGTGGATTCACCGGCTGCCCGGCGGACCCGCCTCCGCGCTGCTCGGCGAGCGCGCCACCGAGGCCGCCCGCCGCCAGATCGAGGCCGACCTGGGCCTGGACGAGCCGGTGTGGGTCCAGTACGTGCGCTGGGTGCGGCGCCTGGGCGAGCTGGACCTCGGCAACTCCGTGCACACCGGGCAGCCCGTGTGGGAGGAGTTCACCCAGCGCTTCCCCGCCACGGTCGAGCTGGGCCTGACCGCGATGCTCATCGCCACCGTGATCGGCATTCCGCTGGGCTACTTCGCCGCCCGCCGCCGCGGGAGCTGGCTGGACGTGCTCGCCGTCTCCGGCTCCCTGATCGGGGTGTGCGTCCCCGTCTTCTTCCTCGCCTTCCTGCTGCGCGCCCTCTTCGCCGTGAACCTCAACTGGCTGCCCAGCGTGGGCCGCCAGTCCTCCGGCATCGACGCCACCGAGGTCACCGGCTTCACCGTGCTGGACGGCCTGCTCACCGGCGAGTTCGACGCCTCCTGGGACGCCGTCCAGCACCTCGTGCTTCCCGGGGTCGCGCTGGCCTCCATCCCGCTGGCCGTGGTCGTGCGCATCACCCGCGCCAGCGTGCTGGAGGTCGTCTCCGAGGACTACGTCCGCACCGCCGAGTCCAAGGGCCTCACCCGCCGCGTGGTCCGCGGCCGGCACATCCTGCGCAATGCCCTCCTGCCGGTCGTCACCACGGTCGGGCTGCTCACCGGCAGCCTGCTGTCGGGGGCCGTGCTGACCGAGTCGGTCTTCGCGTTCGGCGGCATCGGGTCGTTCATCCGCGACGCGATCTCGCTGCGCGACTACCCGGTGCTGATGGGCTTCATCCTCTTCATCGCCGTCGTCTACGTCCTGCTCAACCTGCTCGTCGACCTCGCCTACGGGCTCATCGACCCGAGAGTGCGGGTGAACTGATGGCCGCGCCCCTGTCCCCCCTCGCCAAGCAGGAGAGGATCGACCGGCTCGCCGAGCTGACCGCGCGCCGCGAGGACCCCGCCGGCGGCAGCCTCTGGCGCGAGGCCCTGCGCCGCCTGCGGCACAGCAAGATGGCCCTGGTCGGCGGCGCGGTGATGGCCGTCTTCGTGCTGCTGGCCGTCCTCGGCCCGTGGATCGCGCCCCACGACCCCACCGCCCAGCTCTGGCGCGACGAGGTCCGCGTCAACCAGTCGCTGTTCGTCGGACCCCGCGGCGAGAACTGGCTCGGCCTGGACCACCTCGGCCGCGACCAGCTCTCCCGGATGCTGGTCGGCGCCCGCCAGACCCTGATGGTCGGCGTGGTCTCCACCGTCCTCGGCTTCACCGTCGGCGCCCTGATCGGCGGCGTCTCCGGAGCGGCCCTCGCCTTCGGCGGGCGGGCCGGGCGCCGCCTGGACACCGTGCTGATGCGCTTCACCGACATGGCCCTGGCGCTGCCCTCGCTGCTGCTCGCGGTCAGCGTCGCCGCCGTCCTCGGCCAGAGCCTGACCACCGTGATGATCGCGGTCGGCGTCGTCCAGGTGCCGGTCTTCGCCCGGCTGCTGCGCGGCTCGATGCTCGCCCAGGCCGGGGCCGACTACGTCCTGGCCGCCCGCGCCACGGGCGTGCGGCGGCGGCGCATCGTCCTGGCCCACGTGCTGCCCAACTCCCTGGGCCCGGCCATCGTCCAGACCACCCTCGCCCTGGCCACCGCCATCATCGAGGCCGCCGCCCTGTCCTACCTCGGCCTGGGCAACCCCGACGCCTCCCAGCCCGAGTGGGGCGTGATGCTCGCCCAGGCCCAGCGCTTCTTCGACGCCGAGCCCATGATGGCCGTCTACCCGGCCCTCGGCATCATCGTCACCGCCCTCGGCTTCACCCTGCTCGGCGAGGCCCTGCGCGAAGCCCTCGACCCGAAGCTGCGGAGCTGACCCCCGTGAGCGCCGCTCCCCCGCGTGGGGGTCCCCCCGGGCGGAGCCTGGGGGCGGGAGGTACCCCCAGCGCGGCTGCCGGGCCGCGGATGGTGACGATGCCCGCACCGCGCCGCGCGTGCGGAGATGGGGGCACCCCCAGGCGAAGCCTGGGGGAGAACGAGGAGGCACAGTGAGTCTGCTGACCGTCGAGGACCTGTCCGTCACCTTCACCGCGCGCGGCCGGCGCGACGCCGAGGCGGTGGCCGGGGTGTCGTTCGCCGTGGATGAGGGCCAGGTCGTGGGCCTGGTCGGGGAGTCCGGCTGCGGCAAGTCCGTCACCTCCCTCGCCCTGATGGGCCTGCTGCCCCGGCGCGGCGTGCGCACCGGCGGCCACGCCCGCTACCGCGTCCCCGGCGCCGCGGCCCCCGCGGACCTGCTGCGGCTGCCGCCCGCCGCGCTGCGCGACCTGCGCGGCACCCAGCTCGCCATGGTCTTCCAGGACCCGCTCTCCTCCCTCAACCCCGTGGTGCCCATCGGGGTCCAGGTCACCGAGATCCTGGCCCGCCACCGCAAGCTGCGCGGCAAGGCCGCCCGCGCCGAGGCCGCCCGGCTGCTGGAGCGCGTCGGCATCCCCGACCCCACCCGCCGCCTGCGCGAGTACCCCCACCAGATCTCCGGCGGGATGCGGCAGCGCGCGCTGATCGCCATGGCCGTGGCCTGCGCCCCGCGCCTGCTGATCGCGGACGAGCCGACCACCGCGCTGGACGTCACCATCCAGGCGCAGATCCTGGAACTGCTGCGCGAGCTGGTCACCGACCAGGGCACGGCGCTGCTGATGATCACCCACGACCTGGGCGTGGTCGCGGGGCTGTGCGACACGGTCAACGTCCTCTACGCGGGCAAGGTCGTGGAGTCCGCGCCCCGCCGCCCGCTGTTCGCCGCCCCCGCCCACCCCTACGCCCACGGCCTCCTCGGCTCCATCCCCCGCCTGGACGCCCCCCGCGGCGAACGCCTCACCCCCATCCGCGGCTCCATCAACGACCGCCTGAACTGGCCCGACGGCTGCGCCTTCGCCCCCCGCTGCGACGCGGTCACCGACGCCTGCTTGCACGGGCCGCCCTCGCTGGCGCCCCGGCCAAAGGCGCCTTCCGGCGACGCCTCGCACCGGGTGCGCTGCGTCCACCCGGTGCCACCCGCGCCCGCGGCGGCGGAAGGAACCGGGGACGGCGCCGAAGCAGGGCCCGGCGGCCCGCCGACGGCGGAGGGTGCGGTTCCTGGGCCGGGTCCATCGGCCGCGGCCGATGGACCCGCCGCGCCGGCGGAAAGCGACGGGCACGCCTCCGGCGGCCCGTCGGCCGCCGTCGACGGGAGCGGCGCGGCCAATCGCCCGGCCGGCGCGGAGGCCGAGGCGCCGGGCCCGGCCGGGCAGCCCACGGACGCCACCGACCCCACGGAGGAGAAGCGCGCATGAGCGGTCTGCTCGAACTCGACGACGTCAAGGTGCACTTCCCGGTCCGGCGCGGGCTGCTCTTCGAGCGGACCGTCGGGCACGTGCACGCCGTGGACGGCGTCTCGCTGAGCGTTCCCGCCGGACGCACCTACGGGCTGGTGGGGGAGTCCGGCTGCGGGAAGACCACGCTGGGCCGGGCCGTGCTGCGGCTGACGGACCTCACCTCGGGCCGGGTCCTCTTCGACGGCACCGACCTGGCCGCCCTGCCCGCCGAGGAGATGCGCCGCGCCCGCCGCCGCCTCCAGATGGTCTTCCAGGACCCCCTCGGCAGCCTCAACCCCCGCCAGAACATCGAGGCCATCCTCACCGAGGGCATGGCCGCCCACGGCCTCGGCGGCGACCGGGCCGCCCGCGGGGCCCGCGTCGCGGAGATCCTGGAGCGCGTCGGCCTGCCCGCCTCCGCCCTGGGCCGCTACCCGCACGAGTTCTCCGGCGGGCAGCGCCAGCGCATCGGCATCGCCCGCGCCCTGGCCGTCGAGCCCGACCTGATCATCTGCGACGAGCCGGTCTCCGCCCTCGACGTCTCCATCCAGGCCCAGGTGCTCAACCTCCTGGAGGAGCTCCAGGACTCCCTCGGCCTGACCTACCTCGTCATCGCCCACGACCTGGCGGTGGTCCGCCACATCTCCGACGTCATCGGCGTGATGTACCTGGGCGCGCTGGTGGAGGAGGCCCCGAGCGACGCACTGTACGCCTCCCCGCGCCACCCCTACACCCGCGCGCTGATGTCGGCCGTTCCCGTGCCCGACCCGGCCGTGGAGGACACCCGCGAGCGCATCCTGCTGCGCGGCGACCTGCCCTCCCCGGCCGCCCCGCCCCCCGGCTGCCGCTTCCACACCCGCTGCCCCTGGCGGCAGCCCGAGCGCTGCGCCACCGAACGCCCCGAGCTGACCGAGCTGGCCGACGGCCACCGGGTGGCCTGCCACTACGCCGCCGGGATCGCCGACGGCAGCATCCGGCCCACCGCCGACCTCGCCCCGCACCTCCTCGGCCCGCCCACCGCCGGGCAGGAGGCCGCCCGCGCCGCGGGGTAGGCCACCGCCCCCGGGGGTGGGTCGCCCCCGGGGGTGGTTTCCCGGCGCGCATCGGGCGGAATTAGCCGCCATCCGCCCCAACGCACCCCAACCGCCACCGCCCCCCGGCTACGGTCCTCCCCGTGAAGGCCATCCGTCGCTTCTCCGTACGCCCCGTCCTTCCCGAGCCCCTGCGACCCCTCCAGGAACTCGCGCTGAACCTGCGCTGGTCCTGGCACCCCGAGACCCGCGAGCTGCTGCGCTCCGTCGACCCCGACGGCTGGCAGGCCGCCCGCGAGGACCCGGTGCGGCTGCTGGGCACCGCCTCCGCGGACCGGCTGGCCGCCCTCGCCGCCGACCGCGGCTTCCTGCGCCGCGTCGGCGTGGCCATCGGCGACCTGCGCGACTACCTCACCGAACCCCGCTGGTATCAGCGGGCCGACTCCCGCGCCGGGGGCGAACTGCCCCGCGCCATCGCCTACTTCTCCCCGGAATTCGGCATCACCGCCGCCCTCCCGCAGTACTCGGGCGGCCTGGGCGTGCTGGCCGGGGACCACCTCAAGGCCGCCAGCGACCTGGGCGCCCCGCTGATCGGCGTCGGCCTCCTCTACCGCCACGGCTACTTCCGCCAGAGCCTGTCCCCGGACGGCTGGCAGCAGGAGCACTACCCGCTCGTGGACCCCCACGAGCTGCCGATGACCCCGCTGACCGAGGCCGACGGCAGCCGCGCCCTGGTCACCCTCGCCCTGCCCGGCGGGCGCACCCTGGCCGCCCAGATCTGGGAGGTCAAGGTCGGCCGCGTCCCGCTGCTCCTGCTGGACTCCGCCGTGGCCCGCAACGACCCGGCCGAACGCGACGTCACCGACCGCCTCTACGGCGGCGGCAGCGAGCACCGGCTGCTCCAGGAGCTGCTGCTGGGCATCGGCGGCGTCCGCGCCGTGCGGGCCTACTGCCGGATCACCGGCCACGCCCAGCCCGAGGTCTTCCACATGAACGAGGGCCACGCCGGGTTCCTGGGCCCCGAGCGCATCCGCGAGCTCGGCGAGGAGGGCATCCCCTTCGACGCCGCCCTCCTCGCCGTCCGCTCCGGCACCGTCTTCACCACCCACACCCCCGTCCCTGCCGGGATCGACCGCTTCTCCGAGGAGCTGGTCGCCCGCCACTTCGGCGAGGGCGGCGAGCTGGCCTCCCTCGACCCGCAGGCCCTGCTGGCCCTGGGCCGCGAGCCGGCCGGCTCCGTGGGCCGGGAGGACGAGCCCGCGCAGTTCAACATGGCCGTCCTCGGCCTGCGCACCGCGCAGCGCGCCAACGGCGTCTCCGCCCTGCACGGCAACGTCAGCCGCGGCATGTTCGCCGGCCTGTGGCCCGGCTTCGACGCCGAGGAGGCTCCCATCGGGGCCGTCACCAACGGCGTGCACGCCCCCACCTGGACCGCCGACGCCGTGCTGCGGGCGCGTTCGCGCACCCTCAGCGACGCCGAGCTGTGGGAGCTGCGCCGCACCCTGCGCGAGCAGCTCGTGCAGGAGGTGCGGGCCAGGCTGCACGCCTCCTGGCGGCAGCGCGGCGCCGGCCAGGCCGAGCTGGGCTGGATCGACGACGTACTCGACCCGGACGTTCTCACCATCGGCTTCGCGCGCCGCGTCCCCTCCTACAAGCGGCTGACGCTGATGCTGCGCGACCGCGAGCGCCTGGCCTCCCTGCTGCTGCACCCCGAGCGGCCCATCCAGATCGTGGTGGCCGGCAAGGCCCACCCGGCCGACGACGGCGGGAAGCGGCTGATCCAGGAGCTGGTGCGCTTCGCCGACGACCCGGCCGTGCGCCACCGCATCGTCTTCCTGCCCGACTACGGGATGCGGATGGCCCGCTCCCTGTACGCCGGGTGCGACGTGTGGCTGAACAACCCGCTGCGCCCGCTGGAGGCCTGTGGCACCTCCGGCATGAAGGCCGCCCTCAACGGCTGCCTCAACCTCTCGGTCCGCGACGGCTGGTGGGACGAGTGGTTCGACGCCGACTTCGGCTGGGAGATCCCCACCGCCGACGGCCTGGCCGCGGCCGAGCCCGACCGCCGCGACGCCATCGAGGCCGCCGCCCTCTACACGCTGCTGGAGACGCAGGTCACCCCCTGCTTCTACGACCGCGGCGTGCTGCGGCCCGGCTCCGGGCTGCCGGTGCGCTGGCTGGAGATGGTCCGCGCCACCCTCGACCGGCTCGCCCCGCGCGTGCTGGCCGACCGGATGCTGCGCGAGTACATCACCGACTACTACGCGCCCGCGGCGGTGGCGCACCGGGCGATGACCCCGCAGGCCGCCGCCGAGCTGGCCGAGTTCGCCGACCGCATCCGGCGGGAGTGGCCGCGGGTTGCCGTGGACCACATCGAGCCGGGCCCCGAGGAGCCGACGCTCGGGGGAACGCTCTCCCTGCGCGTGCAGGTCACCCTCGGCGACCTGGACCCCTCGGCCGTGGAGGTGCAGGCCGTCACGGGCCGGGTGGACGGGGACGACACGCTCACCGAGCCGGCCTGCGTCCCGCTGAAGCCGGAGGGCGGCCCCGACCTGGGCGGCAGGTGGACCTACGTCGGGGACCTGACGCTCCACCGCTCGGGACCTTGCGGCTACACCGTGCGCATCCTGCCCACCCACCCCCACCTCACCCACCGGGCCGAGCTGTCCCTGCACACCCTGCCGCCCGACACGGCGGCCCCGGCCGACCCGCACTGACGGGCCGCCCCGCGCCCGGGGCGTTCGACGACCGGCCGCGCCCGGAACGTTGAACGACGCGCCTCGCGCGGGACGTTGAGCGACCGCCCGCCCCCGCCTTGAGCACGGGGGCGGGCGGCGGCGCGTTCAGGCCAGGGACTCGCGCCAGGTGCGGTGCAGCGTGGCGAACCGGCCCGGGGCGCCGATCAGCCGGGCCGGCGGCCCGTCCTCCACGACCCGGCCCGCCTCCATCACCAGCACCCGGTCGGCGATCTCCACCGTCGAGAGCCGGTGCGCGATCACCACCGCCGTCCGCCCGCGCAGCACTGTCTCCATCGCGTCCTGCACCGCCCGCTCGCCCGGGATGTCCAGCGAGCTGGTCGCCTCGTCCAGGATCGCCACCGCCGGGTCGGCCAGCAGCACCCGGGCGAACGCCACGAGCTGGCGCTGTCCCGCCGAGATCCGCCCGCCGCGCTTGCGCACGTCCGTGTCGTAGCCCTCGGGCAGCCCCGCGATGAAGGCGTGCGCGCCGATGGCCCTCGCCGCCGCCTCGATCTCCTCGCGGGTCGCGTCCGGGCGGCCCAGCGCGATGTTCTCCGCGACCGTGCCGGAGAAGAGGAACGCCTCCTGGGTGACCATCACCACCGCCCGCCGCAGCTCGGCCGCGCTCAGGTCCCGCAGGTCCGTGCCGTCCAGCAGCACCCGCCCCTCGGTCGGGTCGTAGAAGCGGGCCAGCAGCTTGGCCAGCGTGGACTTGCCCGCGCCCGTCGCGCCGACCAGGGCCGTGACCTCCCCGGCCGGGAGCGTCAGCCGGAAGCGCGGCAGCACCTCGCCGCCCGTCCGGTAGGCGAAGCGCACGTCCTCGAAGACCACCTCGCGGCCCGGCGCGCCTGCCCGGGCCGGCGGCAGCGGCTTCGGGCGTTCCGGCTCGGGGATGCCGGGCCGCTGGTGCAGCAGGCCGGCGATCTTCTCCAGCGAGGCGACGGCCGACTGGTAGTTGTTCAGGATCATCGCGAAGCGGTCCAGCGGGTCGTACAGCCGCCGCACGTACAGCGCGCCCGCCGCCAGCGCGCCCAGCTCCAGGTCCCCTGAGGTCACCCGCTGCGCGCCCCACAGCACGATGCCGGCCGTCGCCGCGCTCGCCACCAGCCGGGAGAGCGTCACGAACCGGGCCATCTCCAGCAGGGTGTCGCCGTTGATCCGCTCGTGGCGGCGGTTGAGCGCGTCGAAGTCCGCGTCGTTGGTCCGCTCGCGGCGGAACGCCTGCACCGGCCGGATGCCGTTGAGCGTCTCGGAGAACTTCACGATCACCGCGGCGATGGCCGTGGAGCGGCGGCTGAAACGCTCGGCCGAGCGCCGCCGGTACCCGCGCACCAGCAGCCACAGCGGCACGAAGGACAGCAGCGCCGCGCCGCCCAGGCCGGGGTCGAGGTAGAAGAGCAGGCCGCCGATGTAGACCACCGAGACCAGCACGATCAGCAGCTCCTGCAGGCCCTCGTTCAGCAGCTCGCGCAGGGACTGCACGTCGCTGGTGGCCCGGGAGATCAGCCGCCCCGAGGTGTACCGGTCGTGGAAGTCGAGGGAGAGCGCCTGGGCGTGACGGTAGATCCGGCCGCGCAGCTCCAGCAGGATGCCCTGGTTGATCCGGGCGGCGACGCGGATGAAGACGTACTGGAAGCCGCCGGCGCCCAGGGCGCACACCAGGTACGCCACCGCGACGGCGATCAGCGGGCCGGTGTCGTCCCGGTCGCGCAGGGCGGGGACGCCCCGGTCGATGGCGTAGGCGACGAGCAGCGGCACGGCCTGCACGGCGGCCTGCTGGCTCAGCAGCAGGGCCGCGCCCAGGGCGACGCGGGCGCGGTGGGGGCGCAGCAGCGAGCCGAGGAGGCGGCGGGAGGCGTCCTTGGGGGCGGGCAGGTCGTCGCGGGCGATCGGGTCCTCGGCGGTGGTGGTGACGGGGGCCGTGGTCGTCATCGGGCGCTCACCCCCTCGCGGCGTCCGGTCATCAGGTACCGGTACTCCTCGCTGCCGGCCAGGAGTTCGGCGTGGGTGCCCAGGGCGGCGACGCGCCCGCCGGAGAGCAGGGCCACCCGGTCGGCGAGCTGCACGGTGGAGGGGCGGTGGGCGACGACCAGCGCGGTGGTGCCGGCCAGCACCTCGCGCAGCGCGGCCTCCACCCGGGCCTCGGTGTGCACGTCGAGGGCGGAGAGCGGGTCGTCCAGCACGAGGAAGCGGGGGCGGCCCACGACGGCGCGGGCCAGGGCCAGGCGCTGCCGCTGGCCGCCGGAGAGGGACAGACCCTGCTCGCCGACCTGGGTGAGCGCCCCCTGCGGGAGCGCGCCGACGAACCCGTCGGCCTGGCTGATCCGCAACGCCCGGCGCAGGCTCTCGTCGTCGGGCGCTGCGCCGTCAGGCGGTGTGTCGGCGCCCATCAGGACGTTCTCCCGCACGGTCGCGGAGAACAGCGTGGGCTCCTCGAAGGCCACGGCCACCCGGCGGCGCACCTCCTCGCGGGTGAGGCCGGCGATGTCCGTGCCGTCCAGCGTGATCCGGCCGCCCGTGACCTCGTACAGCCGGGGGACCAGGGACAGGAGCGTGGTCTTGCCGCTGCCGGTGCCGCCGACCAGGGCCAGGGTCTCGCCGGGGCGGACGTGCAGGTCCAGGCCGTCGAGCACGGGCGGGGAGCCGGGGGGCGCGTCGGGGTAGCGGAAGGTGACGTTCTCGAAGCGCAGTCCTTCGCCGCCCTCGGCCTCGTCCGCGCCGCCGCCGGGGGCGTTCAGCTCGGGGGGCGCAGGGGTGTCCATCACCTCGAAGAACCGGTCGGTGGCGGTGGCGGCCTCGTTGCACAGGGCCAGCAGGAAGCCGATGGTCTCCACGGGCCAGCGCAGGGCCATCGCCGTGGTCATGAACGCCACCAGCGTCCCGGCGGTCAGTGCCCCGTCCGCGACCTGGATGACGCCCAGGATCAGCGCGCCGCCGAGGAACAGCTCCGGCAGGGCGAGGATCACCAGCCAGATCCCGGCCAGCAGGCGGGCCTTCTCGATCTCCATCGCCGCCAGCCGGCCGGAGAGGGCCTGGAAGGCGCGGGCCTGGCTGCGGTGCCGGCCGAAGCCCTTGATGACCCGGATGCCCAGGATCGACTCCTCCACGACCGTGGTCAGGTCTCCGGTCTGGTCCTGCACGCTGCGGGCGGCCCGGGTGTAGCGGGCCTCGAAGACCGCGCACAGCCAGATCAGCGGAAGCACGGGCGCGGTGAGGATCAGGCCGAGGGTCCAGTCCTGGGTCAGCAGGATGCCCAGGCCGATGGCGATGGTGGCGGTGTTGACCACCAGGAAGGTGAGGCCGAAGGCCAGGAACATCCGCAGGAGCTGAAGGTCTCCGGTGCCGCGCGAAAGGAGCTGGCCGGTGGACCAGCGGTCGTGGAAGCCGACGGGCAGCCGCTGGACGTGCCGGTAGAGCGCGGAGCGCATCGCGGCCTCCACGCCGGCCAGCGGCCGGGCGACCAGCCAGCGCCGCAGCCCGAACAGCACCGCCTCACCGGCTCCCACGGCCAGCAGCACCCCGGCGCCGAGCCAGACGCCGGCGGAGTCCCGGTCGGCGACCGGGCCGTCCACGATCCACTTCAGGACCAGGGGCATCACCAGCCCCATCGAGGAGGCGACGACCGCGACGGAGGCGGCGCCGAGCAGGCGGGCCCGGACGGGCCGGACGAAGGGCCACAGACGCAGCAGGGAGCGGACGACGGTCCGTTTCGCCGGGGGCCGGGAGGTGGGGGAGGGGAGCGGGTCCTGCGTCGGGGCGGGGGACGTGGAGGGGGTCGGGGACGGTTTCCGGGCAGGGGGGACCGAGGCGGCGGAGGCGGACACTCGATTGAGCGTACGTTCCCTTTGTTGCGGTGCCCATGGGTTTTCGGCCGCGTGCCCGGGGCCGGAAAGGTCATGACCTCGTCACATCGCGGGCCATACGGACGGCCGAGCAGGCCGGCCCGCTCGCAGGCCCGCCGGTACTCCGGGGCGCAGATCTCCTCCGCCGCGTACCGGCCGCAGCGGACCACCGTCTCCCCGATGGTGCCGGCCGTGACGGCGGCCATCGCCACGGCGCCGGCGGGCACGTTCCGCCGTCGACGCACCCGGCGCGAGGCCGAACAGCTCCAGCGCCCGCTCGTCCGCCTCCGCGCGCCCGGCGCGCGGCCACAGGGTGAGCGCCCCGAGCCCGGGGCCCGACAGCGTCTCGCGCACCGCCTCCGGGCCGCCGGCGCGCAGCAGGTCGGCGACGTGCCGCGCGGTCAACTCCGGAACGCTGCGCCGGTCGCCGTCGAACTCCTCGGGTCCGGCCACGGCCGGGCAGCCCAGGGGCACGCCGTCCGCGCGCAGCGGGAGCGCGCCCGGCGCCACCCCCTCCCCGGCGGCGGGCCAGCTCGCCCGGCCCGTGCGGAACGCCTCGGCCACCGGTGACCCGCCGTCCCGCGGATAGGCCGGCTCCAGGCCGTACCGTCGCCGGGGCCGCCCGCGGTGCACGCGGCCCGCCGCCCGGCCCTTCCGGCAGGGAGACGGCGAACAGCTCCGCGCCGCCGAGCGGCGGGGCCGTCCTCGTGGGTCGGTCGCACCATGCCTGCCTCCGGAACTCCGCACCGTCGCCCCCGGGGCGTCCCAGCCCAGGGAAGCGACGGGCCCGCGGCGGCGCGGCGGGACGGGCCGTTCGCCCACCCGGGTTGGCTGTCAGTGGCGCCGCCTACCCTGGCCGGCATGAGTCAGCAGTCCGACCTCGCCGACCTCCAGGCGGCCCTGCGCACCGCCTCGGACATCGCCTTCGACCACGAGCCCCCGGCCGGCGCACAGGCCGACGTCCTGGTCGACGCCCTGCGCCGCGCCCTGGCCGCCGCCCAGACCCTGGGCGACGGCCCCGGCACCACCGGCTGCCGCGAACACCCCCGCGGCGCCATCGACCCCCTCCACAACGACCCCGACGACCCCCTCCCCCCGGGCTGGGGCAAATGCCTCCTGTGCAACGACCGCCGCCGCCGCGCATCGCGGGGACGACGGCCGTTCGCAGGCGTCAGTCCGGGAGGAACGCCCACCGGTCCCAGCCGGTGACCCCGAGGTCGTCGGCGGTCAGGAGCGTCCCGGAGCGCACCCGGCCCAGCGGGGGTCCCTGGCGCAGCGCCCAGACCGCTCCCGCGTCGTCCAGGGGGTTCTGGTCCAGGGTCTCTCCCACGGCGGTGACCAGCAGGTCCGCGCGGCGGTCCCCGTCGAGCGGGGTGAGCCGGACGTCGAAGCCGAAGAGGTGGCCATCCTCGGCCGTGTCCGGCACCCCGCGGGTGTCCTGGGACAGCGACCGGGCCCCGGCGCCGGTCAGCCCGGCGGCCGAGCCGCGCAGAATGGTCACCTGGCCCGCGTCCTCAAGCCCGGGTCCGAGATCCCGGCCCGCGGCTGCCACGGCCAGGTCGGGGTAGCCGTCGCCGTCGGCGTCGCCCGCGGAGAGGCTGGACCCGAAGGACCCCTCATTGTTGTCCGGGTCCCCCGGGACGCCGGGGCTCCCCGGGCCGATCTCCTGCGTGCGGTCCGCACCCGGACCGCCCGGCGCGCCGTAGCGGACGATGATGTGGTCCGGCCCGGGATCCTCCGCGCCGGCTGAGAGCGCATTCGTGACCAGGTCATCCCGGCCGTCCCGGTCGAAGTCGGCGATGGCGAGGGCGCCTCTTGAGGTGGACGCGGAGATCAGCTCCGACCGAGTGCCGTCGATGCCCTCGGGCCCACCCGGGAAGTAGTGCAGTTGGTAGATCGCGTAGCTGCTCCAGACGCTGGAGGCGCTCACGAGGTCGTCGTCGCCGTCTCCGTCGAGGTCCCCTGCGGCCAGCCCCACTGCTCTTTCGTGGGGCTCCGGCAGCCGCACCTCCGTCACAGTGACAGGGGGGACGGACTCGGGCGTCAGGCCGTCCTCGTACACCGTGAAGGCGTGGGTCCCCAGCACGGCGACCTGCTGATCGCCGTCGCCGTCGCCGTCAAGGACGCCGGCTGAAACTCCGTCGGTCGGGTTCGCGAGGCGTGCCCTTGAGGTGACGGCGACGTGCGCAGGCGAACGTCAGTGGCCGGGGACGCGCATTTCGAACCAGGTGGTTTTGCCCTGGGGGAGGAGGTCGACGCCCCAGCGGTCGGCGAGGGTGTCGACCAGGAAGAGGCCGCGGCCGGTGAGGACGTCCATTTCGCGGACGGGGAGGCGGCAGGGGAGGGAGCGGGAGGGGTCGGAGACCTCGCAGCGGATCCAGCCGCGGCGGCGGCGGACGCGCAGGCCGAAGGAGAGGGCGCCGGCGTGCTGGACGGCGTTGCCCACCAGCTCCGAGACCAGCAGGACCG
Source organism: Streptomyces boetiae (assembly GCF_031845405.1). Lineage (NCBI taxonomy): Bacteria > Bacillati > Actinomycetota > Actinomycetes > Kitasatosporales > Streptomycetaceae > Streptomyces > Streptomyces boetiae. The sequence continues at coordinate 106,624 of NZ_JAVREN010000008.1, read as the reverse complement.
CCTCCTCGGCCAGCTCGGGCGGCAGCAGCCAGCGCTGCTGGAGCTGGCGGCGGGTCAGCCGTCGGGCGACGGCGGCCGAGGAGGGCACGGCGGGCAGGCGGATCTCGCCTGGTGACGGATCGTCGAGGAGGTCCGCGTCGAGCACCGGCTCGGGGCCCAGGGGCCATGCCGCCGGTCCCTCCGGAACGCGGGATTCCGTGCCCCCGGCGGCGGGGCTCTCCGCGGTTGCAGCCATGCGCCCCATGATGGCGTGCATATGCCCCGCGCGTGGTCCATTCGCCGGACCGCCCCCCTTCCGGGGCACGGCCCGGCGGCAGGGACCGGGGACGTGGACCTAGGAGCGGGTGCGGAAGTCCGCCTTGCCGGGGCCGTCCTCGACGAAGGAGCGCATGCCGTACTCCCGGTCCGCGGTGGCGAACAGCCCCGCGAACCACGTGCGTTCGATGGCCAGGCCGGTGTCGATGCCGGCGTCGAGGCCGCCGTCCACGGCCTCCTTGGCCGCGCGCAGCGCGATCGCGGGCCCGGCGGCCAGCCGCGCGGCCCAGGCGTGCGCCGCCTCGTGGACCTCCTCGGCCGGCAGCACCCGGTCCACCAGGCCGATGGTCAAAGCCTCCTCGGCCGTCACCTGGCGGCCGGTGAAGATCAGGTCCTTGGCCCGGGAGGGCCCCACCAGCCGCGGCAGCCGCTGCGTGCCGCCCGCGCCGGGGATCAGGCCGAGCAGGATCTCCGGCTGCCCGAGCCTGGCGTTCGCCGCGGCGAAGCGCACGTCCGCGCACAGCGCCAGCTCCAGGCCGCCGCCCAGCGCGTAGCCGGTGACGGCGGCCACCACGGGCTGCGGGATGCGGGCCACGGCGGTGAACGCGTCCTGCAGGCCGCGGCCACGGGCGATCATCGCCTCGTGGTCCATGGCCCGCATCTCCTTGATGTCGGCGCCCGCCGCGAAGACCTTCTCGCCGCCCCACAGGACGACGGCCCGCACGTCCTCCCGTCCGGCGATCTCGCCGGCCAGCGCGCGCAGCCGGTCCTGAAGGGCGATGTCGAGGGCGTTCAGCGGCGGCCGGTCCAGGCGGAGCGTTCCGACGCCGTCGGCGGTCACTTCCAGGTGCACAGTCATGGGCGCCAGGCTAACGACCGCCTCCGGCGCGGACCGGGGCGCGGGGGCCCCGGTCCGCGGGGGCCCCGCGCGACCAGGGGGCGGGCCTCACTGGCCGGCGCCCCACTCCTCCCAGGAGAGGTTCCAGCCGCTGAGGCCGTTGTCCGGCGCGATCACGTCGTCGTCGGAGTTGACCACCTCGACGACATCGCCGATCAGCGAGTTGTCGAAGAACCAGGCCGCCGGGGTGGACGGGTCGCCCGCCCCCCGCACGTCCTGCAGGCCGACGCAGCCGTGGCTGGCGTTCTGGTTGCCGAACGTTCCCGACCCCGCCCAGTAGTTGCCGTGGATGAACGTCCCCGAGGTGGACAGCCGCATGGCGTGCGGCACGTCCGGGATGTCGTACTCGCCGCCGAAGCCGACCGTGGCCCCGTCCATGCGGGTCTCCACCAGCTTCTCGGTGATGACCATCCGCCCGTTCCAGGTCGGGGTCGCGGCGGCGCCCGTGGTCACCGGCAGGGTGCGGATCGCCTCCCCGTCGCGCACGACCTCCATCTCGAGGGTGTCCGCGTCGACGGTGGTGACCTGGCTGCGCCCGACGCGGAAGCTCAGGTCCTCGCGCAGCGTGCCGTAGACGCCCTCGGCGCCCTCCACCCCGCGCAGCCGGAAGGCGACGTCCACTTCGGTGCCCGCCTCCCAGTACTCCTCGGGCCGGAAGTCCAGGCGCTGGTTGCCGAACCAGTGCCCGCGCACCTCCTGCCCCGAGTCCGCGGTGACCTCGACCGCGTCGCGGACCGCCGTCGTGTCCTCGATCGGGGTGTCGAAGGTGAGCGACAGGATCATGCCCACGCCGACCTCGTCGCCGTCCGAGAGGTTCCAGCCCGTGGTGAACGTCGCCTCCGCCGCCACGGTGGTGAAGCCGGCGCTGCTGGTGGCCTCCTCGCCCTCCGCGTTCCGCCCGGCGGCGGTGACCGTGTACTCCGTGGCGTTGGCCAGGTGTTCGGACGGCTCCCACGCGGTGCCGTCCTCGGCCAGCTCGCCGGGCACCTCCCCGCCCTCGGAGTCGGTGACGGTGACCTCGGTCAGCTCGCCGTTCTCGGCGGTGACGCCCAGCGCGCCCGAGGTGGCCACGTCCGTGGCGCCGTCCCCGGGCTGGATGGCTATCTCCACCGCCGCGGCGCCTCCGCCGCCTCCCGACGCGCCCTCGCCGCCGCCCTGTTCGCCGTCCCCGCCGCCGCTGCACGCGGTCACCACGAGCATCAGCAGCCCCACCAGCGTCGCCAGCCCCCCGGCGGCCGGTCGCCGCCCGGCCGCCCCGCCGCGTCTTTGCGGCCTCGCCACGGTCGTCACGTTCGTCGCTCTCCCCTCGTCCCCGAACACCCCTTATATGGCCAGGTAATCACATGAGTTGGCGTAAAGGCGCCGTGCTCTGTCACCGTTCCGTCCCAGTTCGGGGGCGGTCCGGCGCCGGGGGAGACCGGAAGGGTGCGGTCCGCCGCGCCCGGCGCACGCCGAGCGCGAACGGGCGGCGCGTGGCGCCGTCAAACGGGGCAAACCGCGATGTCCGGCCCATAGCTGGTTGAATGCCGACTAAATCTGGCGGCCCCGAGGGCGCGGAGACGGACGGAGGGCGAGCGTTGACCCACACCCCCGGGCGGAGCGGCGCCGCGGACGGCGGCCCAGGCCGCGGACCGGGCGGCCGGGCGAACGGCCGCGGCAGCGGCGGCGCCAAAGGCAAGGCGAACGGCCGCGGCGGGCGCCGCCCCGGCACCGGCGCCGACGTCTGGCCCGGCCACCCCGCCCCGCTCGGCGCCCGGTTCCTGCCCGGCCCGAAGGGACCGGAGGGCACCAACTTCGCCCTCTGGGCGGGCGGCGCCGACGCCGTCGAGCTGTGCCTCTTCGACGAGGACGGCCACGAGACCCGGCACTGGCTTCCCGAGCTGACCCACGAGATCTTCCACGGCTTCGTCCCCGGCGTCCGCCCCGGCCGGCGCTACGGCTACCGCGTGCACGGCCGCTGGGACCCGGCCGCCGGCGCCCGCTGGAACCCGGCCAAGCTGCTGCTCGACCCCTACGCCCGCGCCGTGGACGGCTCCTACGACCGCCTGCCCCCCGAGGTCTACGGCCACCGCCGCGACCACCCCGACCAAGACCTGGCCGACACCGTCCGCGACGAGCGCGACTCCGCCCCGGCCGTTCCCAAGGGCGTTGTCGTGCACGACACCGAGACCTGGGCCGACGACATCCGGCCCGACACCCCCTGGGCCGACTCCGTCATCTACGAGCTGCACGTGCGCGGCTTCACGATGCGCCACCCCGGCGTCCCACCCGAGCTGCGCGGCACCTACGCCGGCCTGGCCCACCCGGCGGCCATCGAGCACCTGACCTCCCTCGGCGTCACGGCCGTCGAGCTGCTGCCCGTGCACCAGTTCGCGCACGAGGACCACCTGCTCCGCCGCGGCCTGCGCAACTACTGGGGCTACAACTCCATCGGCTACTTCGCCCCCCACGCCGCCTACAGCGCCTCCGGCTCACGCGGCCAGCAGGTGGGAGAGTTCAAGGAGATGGTCCGCGCCCTGCACCGCGCCGACATCGAGGTCATCCTCGACGTGGTCTACAACCACACCGCCGAGGGCAACGAGTTCGGCCCCACCCTCTCGTTGCGCGGCATCGCCAACCCCGGCTACTACCGGCTGGCCGAGGACGCCCGCCGCTACGCCGACTACACCGGCTGCGGCAACACCCTGCACGTCGTCCAGCCCCAGGTCCTGCGCCTGATCACCGACTCGCTGCGCTACTGGGTGCAGGAGATGGGCGTGGACGGCTTCCGCTTCGACCTGGCCGCCGCGCTCGCCCGCTCCTTCCACGACGTGGACATGCTCTCCCCCTTCCTCGCCGTCATCGCCCAGGACCCGGTGCTGCGCCGCGTCAAGCTCATCGCCGAGCCCTGGGACGTCGGGGACGGCGGCTACCAGGTGGGGGCGTTCCCCCCGCTGTGGACCGAGTGGAACGACCGCTACCGCGCGACCGTCCGCGACTACTGGCGCGACGCGCTCCCCGACGTGCGGGACCTCGGCTACCGGCTCTCGGGCTCCAGCGACCTCTACGCCTGGGGCGGGCGCCGCCCCTACGCCTCGGTCAACTTCATCACCGCCCACGACGGGTTCACGCTGCGCGACCTGGTCTCCTACGAGCAGAAGCACAACGAGGCCAACGGCGAGGACAACCGCGACGGCACCGACGACAACCGCTCCTGGAACTGCGGCGCCGAGGGCGAGACCCAGGACCTTCAGATCGCCGCCCTGCGCCGCCGCCAGCTCCGCAACCTGCTGACCACCCTGCTGCTGTCCACGGGCGTTCCCATGCTGGTGGCCGGTGACGAGATGGGCCGCACCCAGCGCGGCAACAACAACGCCTACTGCCAGGACAACGACCTCTCCTGGATCGACTGGACCCTGCCCGAGGACCCGGCCTGGCGCCCGCTGCTGGAGCTGACCCGCCGCCTGATCCGGATGCGCCGCGAGCATCCGGTGCTGCGCCGCCGCGCCTTCTTCTCCGGCCGCCGGCGCGGGCCCGAGGGCATGCGGGACCTGGGCTGGTTCACGGCCGCCGGGCGCGAGATGACCGAGCGGGACTGGCACGCGCCCGGGTCGACGCTGGGGATGTTCCTCTCCGGCCGGGACATCCCGCAGCGGGACGCGCGCGGGCGCCCGGTCCTCGACGACAGCTTCCTGGCGATCCTGCACGCCGGATCCGGGCCGCTGGACTTCCCGCTGCCCGGCCCGCCGTGGGCGGAGCGGTACACGCTGCTGGTGGACACCTCGCGCGAGGAGCAGGCCGAGCCGCCGGGTACGGCCCACGCGGCGGGCCTGCCGGTGGCCGTTCCGCCGCGCGCGGTCCTGCTGCTCCGGGCGGAGCCGTAACGTTCCGCCGCCGGTCTTCTCGTCCCCTCGGAACACGACCGGGGTCAGAACACGATCAGCGAACGCCCGCCCTTGCCCGCCGCCATCCGCTCGAACGCCTCGCCGATGTCCGCCAGACCGATCCGGTCCGTCACCAGCGCCTCGGGGTCCAGGCGCCCGGCCCGCACGTGCTCGGCCAGCAGCGGCACGTCCCGGCTCGGGACGCAGTTGCCGTAGGAGCAGCCGGTCAGCGAGCGGGCGAAGTAGAAGATCTCCATCGCGGAGAGCGCCAGCCGGTCGTCCTTCGAGCCGACGCCCACCACGGTGGTGTGCCCGCCGCGCCGGGTCGAGGACCAGGCCGTCTTGATCACGTCCGCCCGGCCCACGCACTCGATGGCGTGGTCCGCGCCGTACCCGCCGGTCAGGCCCCGGATCGCGCGGGCGGTCCGGTCGTCCGCGACGACGAACTCCGTCGCCCCGTGCTGAAGGGCCAGCGCCTCCTTCTCCGGCGAGACGTCCACCGCGATCAGGGGCGCGGCGCCCGCGATCCGCGCGGCCTGGAGCACCGAGAGGCCGACCCCGCCGAGGCCGAAGACGGCGACGGACTCGCCCTCGCGCACCCGGGCCGCGTTGAACACCGCGCCGTAGCCGGTCAGCACCGCGCAGCTCAGCAGCGCCGCGCTGGTCAGCGGCAGCCCCTCGGGCAGCGGCAGCACGGCCCGCTCCGCGACCACCGTCTCCTCCGCGAAGGCCGCGGTCCCGAACCCGGGATGAATCGCCGTGCCGTCCGCCAGCCGCGCGTACTGGGCCTTCGTCCCCTCCATCGCCCGCTCGCACAGCCAGGGCTCGCCCAGCCCGCACAGGTGGCAACGCCCGCAGGACGGCGACCAGTTCAGCAGCACGCTGTCGCCGGGCCGCACCGAGGAGACCCCCTCCCCGACCGCGAGCACGGTCCCGGCCCCCTCGTGCCCGGGCACGGCGGGGACCACCCCGGCCTGGAGCACGCCGTTGGCGAAGGACAGATCCGAGTGACACACCCCGGCCGCGGCCAGCCGCACCCGCACCTCCCCCGGCCCCGGCTCCCCCAGCTCGATCTCCACCAGCTCCAACGGCGATCCCACCGCGGGCAGCAGCGCGGCCTGCACCATGCGCGTTCTCCTCACCGGAAGCCCTCAAAAAAACTAGCGCCGCCAATTTTCGGCGTGCCCCGCCACCCTAACGACCCCCTTGTCCCCGGCGAAAGCCCACCCTCCCTCCGGCCGTGCCGCTCTTGAGGGTGAAGACGGGCGGGACGCGTGGGGGAGGAGCGGGGAAGAGGTGGGTGACGACGGCCGACGGTTCATGATCGAGCGCCTCGATCACTTCTTCCTGCCGCCCGAGTGCCCAGAGGTGATGTTCAAGCTCTCGGTCACCTGGTCGAGTCTGGCCATCGGCCCCGGGATGACGGGAATGGCGGATGTGATGGCCGCCTCGTTCAGAGTGGAGCGGGGATGGACGGGAGCCGAGTAGTGACTGAGATCGAGTGGGTGCCCAGGTTCGACTACCCGCCTCAGGAATGGGTGCTGGTGGATGTGCGCCTTCCCGATGGCCCCGAGCGGGCGGCGCAGCAGGTCGCAGACCGAGGCGGACGGCAGAACAAGCGGTATGCGAAGGCCGTGTACTCGGAGTTGAGGCACATCTGGAAGGACACCTATGAGGAACTGGGTGAGCCGGTGGTGGCGTATGTGCCACATGTCCGGCGCAACGCGGAACCGCTGGTGCCGACCAGCGTCGCCGCTTTCTGGCGTGAAGTCCCGTGCGAGCGGACGCTTGAGGCGCTCATGGAGGCCATGAGCCAGCCGCTCACGAATCCCGCGCTCACACGTGTCGGGGAGCCGGAAGTATCGGCGGTGGAGCTGCCCGTGGGCCCGGCCTGCCGCGTCCATGACGTGCACCTCGGTCACACCGGCTGGGAGCAGTTGGCGATGGAGCGGCTGGAGTACTGGGTGCTCTCCCCGCTGTATCCGGCGGAACTCCTACAGCTCAAGGCCACATGGGTCAGCGGCACCGTGGGCGAAGGAATGGCGAAGCTGGTGGACCGGATGGCGGCCTCGCTGACGTGCGTCCGGCGTGGTGAGGGCGAGGAACCACGGCCGGTGCTGGACGCCCCCGGGAGTGCGGTGATCTTTGACGAGGTGCAGATCGGCAAGGGGCTGCGCCCGCTGGCGCAGCACGGGTTCGTCACCCTCGACCGAGGTGTGCTGTCGTTGCTGGGCAGCGACCGGCAGGTGATCGCGAGCGCGCCGGTGAGCGAGGTCACGGCCTGGCCGGTCCGGGCCTCCCTGAGCACGGCCGTCGGGCTGGAGATCGGGGGAACGACCTACAACGCCGCCCCGGGGCGCGGCAGTTACCCCGCGGCCTTCACCCTGCCCACCGACCTGATGAGGGGCCACAGCGCCCCCGACCAGCTCTTCGCGCTCATCGAGCAGGGAGGCGGAAAGCGGCGCTGAGGCGGCTTCGTTGACACGCCCTCAGGGACGGCCAATGCCGCGCGGGGGGCGGATGCGCGCCGTCCGGGGGGTGATCAGGCGGGTGGCCCACAGGACGGTGGTGGGGCGCATCGTGAAGGTCTCTCCGCTGTGGAAGACGAGCCGCCGTCCGCCGCCGGCCAGGACCGCCATGTCGAGGATGGTGAACGCTTGCCCGGCGATGAGCAGTTGGTCGCCCACCCGGACCGTGCCGGGGTCCACGGTGACCGGCACGGCCACCGGCGGGGGCGTGCGGCGCGGGGGCGGGGGCGTTCCGGGTGTCGACATCACGGGGTACTCCGTTTCGGTGAATGCTTCTGCTGCTCGTGCGCGGGTGATCGGCGGGTCAGCCCGGGTGGCCGGCCCCGGGCGCGGCGGGCGGCACGGACATCTCGAACCAGAGGCTCTTGCCGACGACGTGGGGCAGAACGCCCCACCGGTCCGTCAGCGCGTCCACGATCGGCAGGCCGCGCCCGCCCTCGTCGCAGGCCGGGCGCGGCCCGGTCGCGGGCAGCCCGGTGGCGAAGTCGCGTACGTCCACGTGCAGTACGTCGTCGTCGCGCAGGCGGTAGGTCACGACGACCCGGCTCCCGGCGGGGGCCCGGCCGTGCACAATCGCGTTGGTGACCAGCTCGCTGACGACGAGGGCCAGGTCCTCGGCCAGGCAGCCGACGCCCCACTGCCGGGCCAGCTCCCGGGCCGTGCGGCGCGCGGCTCCGGCCGACGGGCGGTACCGCCGGTACCGCACCTGTGCACTGTGTCGAACTTCCATACGGCCCCCTCGGGTTCGGGCGCTACGGAGTGACCGGGTCGGCGGCGCGATCACGGAGCGCTGCCGAGCCCCTACAGTGGATACTGTGCACTGCGAGTATCGGGGAGTGTCAAGTCCTCAAAATGGTGACTGGCCAAATATTGGTTCCGCTCCGGCGCCCGATGCACACTTGACCTGCGAGAAGCCAAAGGGAGGGCCGCCCGTGCCCATCAACGACAACCCGACGATCCGTCAACGCTGGTTGGCGAGGCAGCTTCGCGAACTGCGCGGCGCCGCCGGGCTCACGCACGCCGACGCCGCGAAGGCGCTGGGCTCGGCGGAATCCAAGATCGGCCGGATCGAGAACGCGCAGTCCGGCATCCGCGTCCCGGACCTCAACGCGCTGCTGGACGCGTACGGCGTCACCGACGCGGAACTCCGCGCCGATCTGGCCGACTTGGCGCGAGCCGCCAAACGCAAGGGTTGGTGGACGCGTTACGCCGACGCCGTGCACGCGACGTACACCGCCTACGTGGCGGCCGAGTGGGACGCGTCGGAGCTGTACAACGTCCAGACGAGCCTGGTTCCGGGCCTGTTGCAGACGCCGGAGTACGCCGAGGCGGTCATCCGGTTGGAGAATCCCGACTTCCCGGAGGAGGCCGTCGAGGCGCAGATCCGGGTCCGGCGCGAGCGGTGGAAGGTGCTCACCCGGGAGAACCCTCTGCACCTGTGGGTGATCCTCACCGAGAACGTGCTGTACCACCGGGTGGGCGGCTCGGCTGTGATGAAGGGGCAGTTGGAGGCCCTGATCGAGACCAGCCGCCTGCCGAACGTCGATCTCCAGATCCTGCCGCGCACCGACCCGATGAGCGCCTGCCTCTACGGGCCGTTCGTCATCATGAGCTTCCCGCGCACGGTGGAGTCCGACATCGTCTACGCCGAGTCGCCAGTCGGCGCCATCTACTACGAAGAGGCGGCCGACGTTGATGCGTACGCGACCCTGTTCCGCCGCCTGAACGTGGCAGCCGCCAACGTCACGAAGTCCCGGGCCCTCATCCGCGAGGCCCTCAAGGAACTGGAGTAGCCATGACAGCGAAGCCTCAGCCCGACCGCTCCGGCCTGGAGTGGATCACCTCGTCGTACTCCGGCACGAACGGCGACTGCGTGCAGGTCGCCGCCCTGCCCACCGGGGGGCGCGCCGTCCGCGACAGCAAGCGGCCCGGCGGCTCGGCTCTGTCCGTTTCCCCGGTGGGATGGCACGCCTTCACCCGCGCGATAGGCGATGGCGCCCTCGACGCTTCGTGGCCGAAGGGAGTGGCGGGATGACCACGCGTCTCTTGGGCGACCTGTCCCGCGCCCAATGGAAGAGGAGCACGTACAGCCATCAGAATGGCAATTGCGTCGAGGTGGCGTTCAACGCCCCCGGCGCCGTCGCCGTCCGTGACTCGAAGGAGCCGGGCGGTCCGGTGCTGGCCTTCGCCCCCGGCGGGTGGCAGGCGCTCCTGACCGCCCTGACGGCCACGACCCCCGAGTGAACGCGGGGCCGGCCGCGACGGCCGGCCCCCTTCGGCGGCGCCGCGGGCGGGCGTTGATCCTACGGCCCTGGCCGGGGCCCGGGGCCCCGGCGGCCCCCGTGGTTAGGGTCGGAGGATGAGTACGCGCACCTTCCGTATCACCGTCCGCGGCTTCTTCGACGGGCTCAGCGCCGAGCAGCGCGCCGAACTCCTGGCCCGTGCCGCGGAGCACGACGTTCTGCGTGCGGCCTTCACGCCCGAGGGGCATCTCAGCTACGACCTGGCGGCGCGGTCCGCGTTCACCTTCCGCTTCCTGGACTCGGGGGAGGAGGAAGAGGACATCCTGGTGGCGACCGAGCGCGCCGAAGAGGCGGCGAAGGCGTGGCTGGCCGAACGCGGCTACGGCCATAAGCACCTCAGGTCGCAGGCCGAGGATCTCTCCCAGGCGCCGCTGGGCAAACGGCAGCGACTCGCCGCCGCCCGCAAGAACCCCTGACCCCTCCGGCCGCACGGGTCCGGTCCAGCGGGCCCGTGAACCTTTTCGGCCCGGCTGCCGACTGTCTTGGTGACGCGTGGCGGGGAGCAGGAGGTGTCGGTGGACGAGGCCAGGCGCAGCGGCCTGCTGGTGGTGCGCTGTCAGCTCGGGGAGCGGGAGGCGTTGAGCGAGCTGGTGCGCGTCTGGCATGCGCCGCTGTGGCGGTACGTGCGCGGGTTGGTGGGCTCCGCGCACGTCGCGGACGATGTCGCGCAGGACGTGTGGGTCGCCGTGGTGCGGGGGCTGCCGCGCCTGCGGGAGCCGCTGCGGTTCGCCGCGTGGCTGTTCGCCATCGCCCGGCGCGCGGTGACCGATCACCTGCGGCGGGCGTACGCGGCCGAGGAGATCCCGGCGGCGGCGGAGGACGCCGGTGCCGCCGAGGGCGAGGACGCACCCGAGCGCGTGCTGAACGCGATGGAGATCGAAGCCGGCCTGTCCGGGCTGCCGCTTCGGGAGCGCGAGGTGCTGATCCTCTTCCACTTGCAAGACCTGCCGTTGGCCGCCGTCGCCGAGGTCCTCGGAGTGCCGCCCGGGACCGTGAAGAGCAGGCTGCACCGCGCCCGACGCCTGTTGCGGGACGTGCTGGCCGAAAGGGGATACGAGGCATGAGCGAGCGCGACCGTGGAGCACGCCGGGAGGCGTCCGAGGAACTCAGGCGCGTGCTGGCCGCGGAGGCGTCACTGCGCGCGCGGATGCGGCACGTCGCCGTGGGCCTGGCGGGAGGGTGCGGAGCGGCGCTGATCGCGCTGCTGTGGGCGACCGAGCCGGGCCCCCTGCCCCTCCGCACGCGGGTTGCCTTCGGCGGGCTGATCGCGGTCGGGCTGGCGTGGGCGGCCTTCGCCGGCTGGGTCCTGAGCCGGCGGAGGCCGCTGTTCGCCCGGGACCGGGTGCTGGGCGCCCGGCTCGCGTTGGTGGTGAGCACGGCGACCGGCGTTGCCGGAACGGCCCTGGCCGCCGTGCGCGGCACCGGCGCGGCCGGGGTCCTGGCGGCGGCCTCGGCCGGTGCCCTTCTCGTCGCCGCCGCGGGCGTGCTCCTCGCGCGGGCGCGCTCCCGCCGCCGCGAGCTGCTGCGGCTGCGCGACTCCCTGCGGGAGGAGCCCTAGGGCCGGCGCGGTGCGCGGCTCCGCCCTCGCGAGGGCGCGAGCCCGGTCGTTGCAGGCCGGGTTCGGGGCCGTGGTGTGGTCAGAGCTGGAGGGACTGGGGCTGGAGGAATTCCTCCAGGCCGTGGCGGCCGAGTTCGCGGCCGATGCCGGAGTTCTTGAAGCCGCCGAAGGGGGCGCGGGGGTTGAAGGCGGCGCCGTTGATGTCGACCTGGCCGGTGGCCATGCGGCGGGCGAAGGCGACCGCGCGGTCCTGGTCGGCCGCCCAGACGCCGCCGGCCAGGCCGTAGTCGGTGGCGTTGGCCAGGGCCAGGGCCTCGTCCTCGTCGGCGTAGCTCAGGAGGGTCAGGACGGGGCCGAAGATCTCCTCGCGGGCGATGGACATCTCCGGGGTGGCGTCGGCGAAGACGGTGGGCCGCACGTAGAAGCCGGTGCCGGGCTTCTCGGGGGCCTCGGGGCCGCCGGTCACCAGGCGCGCGCCCGCCGCGACGCCCGCCTCGATGCAGCCGCGGACGCGGTCGCGCTGGCGGGCGCTGACCATCGGGCCGAGCCGGGTGGCGGGGTCGGCCGGGTCGCCGGGTGTGAAGCGTTCGGCCGCCTGGCGCGCCAGGTCCACGGCCTGTTCGAGGTCGGCCTCGGAGACCAGCATCCGGGTCCACGCGCTGCACGTCTGGCCGCCGTTGAGGAACGCGTTGCTCACGCCCGTCTTCACGGCGCGGGCCAGGTCGGCGCCGGGGAGGATGACGTTGGCGGACTTGCCGCCCAGTTCGAGGGCGACGCGGGCGAGGTTGGACCCGGCCGCGGCGGCGACCTGGCGGCCCACGGCCGTCGATCCGGTGAACGACACGAGGTCCACGCCCGGGTGGCTCGCCAGGGCGGCGCCCGCCTCGGCGCCGCGGCCGGAGATGACGTTGACCGTGCCCGGGGGCAGGCCCGCGGCGTCCACGACCTCCGCGAAGATGCGGGCCACGAGGGGGGTGTCCTCGGCGGGCTTGAGCACCACGGTGCAGCCGGCGGCCAGCGCGGGGACGACCTTGGCGACGATCTGGTGGAGGGGGTAGTTCCACGGGGTCAGCGCCGCGACGACGCCGGCGGGCTCCGCGAACACCCTTGAGTTCCCGACCTGTTCCTCGAACGGGTAGTCCGCGAGGATCTCCAGGTAGGTGGAGGCGACGGCCACCGGCAGCCCGGCCTGCACGGCCTCGGCGGTGCGGACGGGGGTGCCCAGCTCGGCCACGACCGTGCGGACGATGTCCTCGCGGCGGGCGGCGAGGCCGTCCCGGAGGCGGGTCAGGGCGTCCAGGCGCGTCCGGCGGTCGCTGCGGCCCCACGTCGTGGCGGCCCCGCGGGCGGCGGCGACGGCCGCGTCCACGTCCTCGGCGGTGCCGGCGGGGACGGTGGCGATGACCTGCTCGGTGGCCGGGTTGACGTCCTCGATGACGTCCCGCCCGGCGGAGGGCCGCCAGGCCCCGCCGATGTACTGGCCCTCGTGGGTCTCCATGCTGTCGGCTCCCTCCGGGAAAACGAGCATTGCTAGCTAACGTGTGCCGTGCGGCAGGGCACAAGCGTGCCGGACGTGATCCGGGTCACGGCGCCCCCGGCGGCGGAGAAGGGGACGGAGACGGCGACGGCGTCAGGGCCGAGGGGAGGGCGCGGGTGCGCAGGGCGATCGTGGCGGCGAGGCGGAAGGTGGGGTCGGCCAGGGACGTGCCGTAGATCTCCTCAAGCTGGCGCAGGCGGTAGCGCGCCGTCTGGGGGTGGATGTGGAGGGCCTCGGCGATCTCGGGGGCGCCGCGGCCCCAGGAGTCCAGGAGGGCGGCCAGCGTCTCGGCCAGGCGCTCGGACTTCGCCGCCGGCAGGCCCTCCAGCGGGCGCAGCACCTGCGCGGCCAGCAGCTCCCCGATCCGCGCCCCGGCCATCGTGTGCAGCTCCGCCAGGTGGTCCTCGGCCCGGACCGGCCCCTCGCCCTCGCGGCGCAGCCGCATCGCCATCCGCGCGCAGCGCAGCGACAGCCAGGCGTCCTGCGGGGCGACGGCCGGCCCGACGGCCACCCGGGCGCCGCGCGCCAGCGAGGGCAGGCGCGGCTCCGTCTCCCGGCCGCCCCCGGCCGGGACGATCCAGCGTTCCTCCGGGCCCAGGCGCACCACCAGCGTTCCGGACTCGGGCGCGGGCGGCGGCGGCAGCGCGGGCCCGCCGGCCCCCCGCCGCAGCACGAGCACGGCGACCCGCTCCGGCAGGGGCCACTCGGCGCGTTCCGCCAGCCCCTCCAGCGGCCCGGACCCGGGCGTGAGCAACGCCCCCGCCAGGGCCCGCCGCGCCCGGCGCAGCTCGTCGGCCCCCACGGACCCGGCCGCGGCGAACCCGCCGACCGACGCGTCGGCCAGCGCCCCGATCTGCACGAGCACCGCGTCCGAGAGGGCCAGGGCCGCCTCGGGGGAGAGGGCCGCGGCGCGGGCCACCTCCAGGTACCGGCGGGTGGCCACGCGCGCCCCGATCCGCAGCGCGGCCTGGAGGCCGTCCGTGCCGTGGCCGTTCTCGTGCGCGATGCGGCCCAGGCGCCGGAAGTAGTCGGCGTGGTGCTCCTGCGGGCTCTCGGGCTGCTCGATCAGCTCCACGAACTGCGCCAGCGCCCGCCGCACCGCCCCGGCCAGGTCCCGGCCCGCCGGGGAGTCCGGCGGGCGCCGGTAAAGGGGCACCTCGCGCCGGATCAGCTCGACCATGTCCATGGCGATCTCGTCCATGCGTGGCCGCAGCAGCCCGGCCAGCGTGGGCGGGAGCCGGTGCCAGGGGTCCCGTACGAACCCGGCGTCCGACGTCCGTTGCATCCTCGCTCCTTCGCGAAACGACGCGGCCCCGTCGCGGTCGAAAACTAGCAATGCCAATTTCCCACCGTAACCTGCGTCACACCCGCACGGAAGACTTCGGACGCCGCCGCCCTGCGCGGACCCCCGCCGCCTCGTAGATTGGTGAGCACGTCCCCGGGGGGCCGGCGGGAGGCTGAGACGTCCGTGACGACGAGATCCGAGAGTGCACCGGAGATCGACTACGCCCGGCTGTTCGACGCCCTGCCCGCGCCGTGCCTCGTGCTGGACCGCGACCTGGTGATCCGGGCCGTCAACCGCGCGCACGAGAAGGCCACCTCGCGCACGCGCGAGGAGCTGATCGGCCGCTCCGTCTTCGCCGCCTACCCCGGCAACCCCAACGACCCCGGGGCCACCGGCCTCAGCCACCTGCGCGCCTCGCTCGAACGGGTGCTGGCCACCGGGCGGACCGACTCCATGGCCGTCCTGAAGTACGACGTGCCCTCGCCCGGGCGGCCCGGCGAGTTCGTGGAACGCTGGTGGTCCCCGGCCAACGTCCCCGTCCTCGACGAGCGGGGCGAGGTCGCCTGGATCCTCAACCGCGCCGAGAACCTCACCGGCTTCGCCCGCGCGCACGGCGCGGGCGAGGGCCCGCCCGAGCCCCCCGAGGGGCCCGCCGCCGAGCTGTACCAGCGGGCCCAGGACCTCGAACGCCTCAACGCCGAGCTGCGCGAGGCCAACGCCCGCGAGCGGCAGGTCGCGGTCACCCTCCAGCGGGCCATGCTCTACTCGCCCGACCTGCCCCGCCACGAGGGCATCGCCGTCCGCTACCGGCCCGCGACCGGCACGCTCAACGTCTGCGGCGACTGGTACGACGTCACCGACCTGGACTCCGGGCGGTACGCGGCGGCCGTCGGCGACGTCGTCGGGCACGGACTGGAGGCCGCCGCCGTCATGGGCATGCTGCGCAGCGCGCTGAGCGCGGCCATGCGGGCGACGGCCGCGCCGGGCCAGGCCCTGGGCATCCTCGGCCTGTACGCCGAGTCGGTCGAGGGGGCGCTGGCGGCCACGGCCGTGAAGGTCCTCATCGACCCCGGCGCGCGCCGCATCGCCTACAGCAGCGCCGGGCACCTGCCGCCGGTGCTGCTGCGCCCGGACGGGCGCACGCACCTGCTGGAGGGGGCCACGGACCCGCCGCTGGCCGCCCGCATCGAGGGCGGGCCGCGCGCGGAGGCCGTGCAGCCGTATCAGCCGGGCGACACGCTCATCCTCTATACGGACGGCCTCGTCGAGCGCCGCGGCGAGAGCATCGACACCGGCCTCGACCGCCTCGCCCACGCCCTCACGGACTGCGGCCCGATGGCGCCCGACGTCCTGGCCGACACGGTCCTCACCCGCCTGGGCGTGGGCGAGGGCACGACGGACGACGTGGCGTTGGTCGTCATCCGCTTGTGACTGGCCGTCGGCTTGGCCGGGACCCGGCTGCCCGCCCGGCACGACCGCGCACGGTCGCCCCGACCGGTGGACCCCGCCGGCGGGACCTCGGGCCCGTTCGACCCCATGGCGGTCGCCGGGGCCGCCTCCGGCCGGCCCGGAGCCGTCCGCGTGACCGTTCGTACGGGCGCGGGGCCGTTCAACGCCCGCCGCGGGCGCGGCCCCGCGGCCGTTGCGGTCCGGTCCGGCTTCGCGGCGGGACCGTGGGCCCTGGCGGGGTCTTCAGGCCCTGCGCGGCCCGCGCGGCCGGTGCGGCCCGCCCGATCGGCCTGGCGTCGGTCGCCGGGCACACGCTCCACGCGTGGGGCTCCTTGCCGCTCGCGGGCCGGGCGCGCCACGCCGGTCGGCGCAGGCGCGCCCAGTCGGACCGGCGTCGCCGTGCGGCCCGCGCGCCGTGCCGGGCTCGTGCAACGGCAGTGACCGGCACAGTCGGCGGAGTGCGCGGACGCCGGGCAGCGGGCTCCAAGGCGACGTTGCCGCACGGCGGTTGGCCCGCCCCGGCCCGCGGCGCGAGCCGCCGCGCAAGCGCGTCGGAGTGCGCCGGCGAGGCAAATGTCACAGCCTGGTGGCCTGCTGGGAACGGGCTGTCCTGGCCTAGCCTGCCTGCATGACGGTCCTGCCCGACGAAGGGTTCACCCTCGCCGCCGAGTTCCCCGGCGCGACCCGCGAGCAGTGGCAGCGCCTCGTGGAAGGCGTGCTGCGCAAGGCCGGCGCCGACGTCTCCGGTGAGGAGGCGGAAGCGGCGCTCGCCACACGGCTCCAGGACGGCATCGCCACCCGTCCGCTCTACACCGCCGAGGACGGCGCCCCCGACCCCGGGCTCCCCGGCTTCCCGCCCTACCTGCGCGGCGCCCGCCCCGAGGGCAACGCCGTCCAGGGCTGGGACATCCGCCAGCGGCACGCCGACCCGAGCCCCAAGCGGGCCAACGAGGCGATCCTGGCCGACCTGGAGAACGGCGTCACCTCGCTGTGGCTCGCCGTGGGCCCCGCCGGAATCCCCGTGGACGCGCTGCCCGCCGCGCTGGAGGGCGTCTACCTCGACCTGGCGGCCGTCGCCCTGGACCCCGGGGCCGAGGCCCTGCCCGCCGCCGAGGCGCTGTTCGCCCTGCTGGACGCGAAGGAGACCGGCCGCGACGAGGCCCGCGGCACGCTGGGCGCCGACCCCCTCGGCGAGCTGGCCCGCACCGGCGAGGAGCCCTTCACCGCGGCCGAGGCAGCCGCCCTCGCCGCCCGCTGCCTGCGCGAACGCCCCGGGCTGCGCGCCCTGGTCGCCGACGGCCTGCCCTACCACGAGGCCGGAGCCTCCCCGGCCCAGGAGCTGGGCTGCGCGCTCGCCACGGGCGTTGCCTACCTGCGCGCCCTCAGCGAGGCCGGGCTGCCGCTGCGGGACGCCTTCGCGCAGCTCGAGTTCCGCTACGCCGCCGGGGCCGACCAGTTCCTCACCATCGCCACCCTCCGCGCCGCCCGCCGCCTGTGGGCCCGGGTCGCGGAGGCCGCCGGGGCGCCCGCCGCCGCCGCGGCCCAGCGCCAGCACGCCGTCACCTCCCCGGTGATGATGACCCGCCGCGACCCCTGGGTGAACATGCTGCGCACCACCGTGGCCACCCTCGGCGCGGGCGTCGGCGGCGCCGACGCGGTCACGGTCCTGCCCTTCGACGACGCGCTCGGCCTGCCCGACCCCTTCGCCCGCAGGATCGCCCGCAACACCTCCTCCGTGCTGCTCGCCGAGGCCCACCTCGGCCGGGTCGTGGACCCGGCAGGCGGCTCCTGGTACGTCGAGCGGCTGACCGAGGACCTGGCCCGCGCCGCCTGGGCCTGGTTCCAGGAGATCGAGCGCGCCGGGGGCCAGGCCGCCGCGCTGGACTCCGGCCTGATCGGGGAGCGGATCGCCGCCACCTGGGAGCGCCGCGCCGAGGACCTGGCGCACCGGCGCGAACCCATCACCGGCGTCAGCGAGTTCCCCGACGCCGGCGAGCGCGAGCTGGTGCGCGAGCCCGCCCCGGCCCGCCCCGGCGGCGGGCTGCCCCGGGTCCGCCGCGACCAGGCGTTCGAGGCCCTGCGCGCCCGCTCGGACGCGCACCTGGCCGCCACCGGCGCCCGGCCCCGGGCGTTCCTCGCCGCGCTGGGCCGCCCCGCCGCGCACTCCGCCCGCGCCACCTTCGCCGCCAACCTGCTGCGCGCCGGCGGCATCGAGCCCGTGCACGACCCCGTGACCGTGGACGCCGCCTCCGCCGGGAACGCCCTCGCCGCGGCCGGAACGCCCGTGGCCGTCGTCTGCGGCAGCGACGCCCTCTACGCCGAGCACGCCTCCGATCTCGCGCGGGCGCTGAAGGCCGCGGGCGCCGGGCGCGTGCTGCTGGCCGGGCGCCCCGGCGCGCTCCGCGACGGGCTTCAGTCCGCCGGCGTGGACGAGTTCGTCTTCGCGGGCGGCGACGCGGTCGCCGTCCTCTCCTCCCTCCTCGACAGCCTGGGGGTGGCGTGATGCCCGAGCAGACCCCGTTGGAGACCCCCTTGATCCCCGACTTCTCCGAGGTGCCGCTGGACGGCCCCGGGGCCGGGCCCGCGCAGGCCGGTGAGGCTTCCGGCGAGGCCCCCGGCGAGGAGCAGTGGCGCGCCGCCGTCGCCGAGCGCACCGGCAAGGACGCCGAGGACCTGGCCTGGGAGACCCCCGAGGGCATCCGCGTCAAGCCGCTGTACACCGCGGCCGACCTCGAGGGCGTCGACTTCCTCGGCACCTACCCGGGCATCGCCCCGTATCTGCGCGGCCCCTACCCCACGATGTACGTGAACCAGCCCTGGACGATCCGGCAGTACGCCGGCTTCTCCACGGCCGAGGAGTCCAACGCCTTCTACCGCCGCAACCTCGCGGCCGGCCAGAAGGGCCTGTCGGTCGCCTTCGACCTGCCCACGCACCGCGGCTACGACAGCGACCACCCCCGGGTGACCGGCGACGTGGGCATGGCGGGCGTTGCCATCGACTCCATCCACGACATGCGCCAGCTCTTCGACGGCATCCCGCTGGACCGGATGTCCGTGTCGATGACGATGAACGGCGCGGTGCTGCCCGTCCTCGCGCTGTACATCGTCGCGGCGGAGGAGCAGGGCGTTCCCCCCGAGAAGCTGGCCGGGACCATTCAGAACGACATCCTCAAGGAGTTCATGGTCCGCAACACCTACATCTACCCGCCCAAGCCGTCGATGCGGATCATCTCCGACATCTTCGCCTACACCTCGCAGCGCATGCCGCGCTACAACTCCATCTCCATCTCCGGGTACCACATCCAGGAGGCCGGGGCCACGGCCGACCTGGAGCTGGCGTACACCCTGGCCGACGGCGTGGAGTACCTGCGGGCGGGTCTGGACGCCGGCCTGGACGTGGACGCGTTCGCGCCGCGGCTGTCGTTCTTCTGGGCGATCGGCATGAACTTCTTCATGGAGGTCGCCAAGCTCCGCGCCGCCCGTCTGCTGTGGGCGAAGCTGGTCAAGGGCTTCGATCCGAAGAACGCCAAGTCCCTGTCGCTGCGCACCCATTCGCAGACCTCGGGCTGGTCGCTGACCGCCCAGGACGTGTTCAACAACGTCACCCGCACCTGCGTGGAGGCGATGGCCGCCACCCAGGGCCACACCCAGTCGCTGCACACCAACGCGCTGGACGAGGCCCTGGCCCTGCCCACCGACTTCTCCGCGCGCATCGCCCGCAACACCCAGATCCTGCTCCAGCAGGAGTCCGGCACCACCCGCGTCATCGACCCCTGGGGCGGCAGCGCCTACGTCGAGCGCCTCACGCACGACCTGGCCCGGCGCGCCTGGCAGCACATCGAGGAGGTCGAGGCGGCCGGGGGCATGGCCCAGGCCATCGACGCGGGCATCCCCAAGCTCCGCGTCGAGGAGGCCGCCGCCCGCACCCAGGCCCGCATCGACTCCGGCCGCCAGCAGCTCATCGGCGTCAACACCTACCGGGTCGCCAGCGACGAGCAGATCGAGGTGCTGAAGGTCGACAACTCCTCGGTGCGCGCCCAGCAGATCGAGAAGCTGCGGCGGCTGCGCGCCGAGCGCGACGAGGCGGCCTGCCAGGACGCGCTGCGCGCCCTGACCGGCGCCGCCGCCTCCCCGGCCGGATCGGCCTCCGGGCTCGACGGCCTGGACGGCAACCTGCTGGCCCTGGCCGTGAGCGCCGCCCGCGCCGGCGCCACCGTGGGCGAGATCTCCGACGCCCTGGAGAAGGAGTACGGGCGGCACGCGGGCCAGATCCGTACCATCTCCGGGGTGTACCGAGACGAGGCCGGGGCCGCCCCCGGCGTGGAGCGGACCCGGGAGCGCGTCGCCGCCTTCGAGCGGGCCGAGGGCCGCCGCCCGCGCATCCTGGTCGCCAAGATGGGCCAGGACGGGCACGACCGCGGCCAGAAGGTCATCGCCTCCGCCTTCGCCGACCTCGGCTTCGACGTGGACGTCGGCCCGCTCTTCCAGACCCCGGCCGAGGTGGCGCGCCAGGCCGTGGAGGCCGACGTGCACATCGTCGGCGTCTCCTCGCTGGCCGCCGGGCACCTCACGCTGGTGCCCGCGCTGCGCGAGGAGCTGGCGGCCCAGGGCCGGGAGGACATCATGATCGTGGTCGGCGGGGTCATCCCGCCGCAGGACGTCGAGGCCCTGCACGCCGCGGGCGCCGCCGCCGTCTTCCCGCCCGGCACGGTCATCCCCGAGGCCGCCGGCGACCTGCTGACCAGCCTGGCCGGCGACCTCGGCCACGAGCTGTAGGCCCATGCCGCAGGTCATCGACGTCGACGCCTACGCCAAGGGCGTTCTCGACGGCTCCCGCGCGCACATCGCCCGGGCCATCACGCTGGTGGAGTCCACCCGCGCCGACCACCGGGCCCTGGCGCAGCGGCTGCTGACCGCGCTGCTGCCGCACGCCGGGGGCGCGCGTCGGGTGGGCATCAGCGGGGTGCCGGGCGTGGGCAAGTCCACGTTCATCGACGCGCTGGGCACCTTCCTGACGGGCCTGGGGCACCGGGTCGCGGTCCTGGCCGTGGACCCCTCCTCCACGCGCACCGGCGGCTCCATCCTGGGCGACAAGACCCGGATGGAACGCCTGGCCACCGACCCGGCCGCGTTCGTGCGGCCCTCGCCCTCGGCGGGAACGCTGGGCGGGGTCGCCAAGGCCACCCGCGAGTCCATCGTGGTGATGGAGGCCGCCGGGTTCGACGTGGTGCTGGTGGAGACGGTCGGCGTCGGCCAGTCGGAGACCACCGTCGCCAACATGACGGACACCTTCCTGCTGCTCACCCTGGCCCGCACCGGCGACCAGCTCCAGGGCATCAAGAAGGGCGTTCTTGAGCTGGCCGACGTCATCGCCGTCAACAAGGCCGACGGGCCCCACGAGAAGGAGGCCCGCTCCGCCGCGCGCGAACTGGCGGGCGCCTTGCGGCTGTTGCACGGGCCGGGGAACTCAGAGAACGACGACGGCTGGCGCCCCCCGGTCCTCACGTGCAGCGCGCGCGAGGGAACGGGCCTGGACGCCGTCTGGGAGCGCGTGGGGCAGCACCGGGCCCGCCTGGACGCCTCAGGGCGTCTTGAGGCCAAGCGCCGCGCCCAGCAGGTCGACTGGACCTGGGCCATGGTCCACGACCAGCTCCTGGCCCGCGTCCACGCCGACCCCGGCGTCCGCGACGCCCTCCCGGACCTCGAACGTCGCGTCCGTGAGGGCTCGCTGACGGCAACGCTCGCGGCCGAGCGCATCCTCTCCCTCCTGGGCCTGCCGGACATCCCGGCCTGAACGCGGGCCCCGCCCGCCGGGCCCCGTCCGCAGAGCCCCCCGTCCGCCGTTCCCCGCGCGTGGGGGCCGGCGGATTTCGGTCTCGGCCGGACTCACCCTCTACCCAGGGGTAGCGCGTCACCATACGCTTCCCAACTGCCAGCCAACGAACGGCACCTTGAACCTTCCGGAAGCCGGCGACGAGGTGCGCGCGCGGTGACCCGCCGCGACCGCCCCGTCCGGTACCGGGACGCGCCGCGCGCGACGCCACCGTCACCCGGGCGGGCTCCGCCGCGTCCCCTCCGCCCGTTGTCCCGTTTCCCCAAGGAGGCCCCATGAGCGACGCACACGCGGCTGCCGGGCCGCAGATCGCCACGACGGCCGCTCCTCGCCGCGTGGGCGGAGGCGGGGGCACCCCGTGGGGGCACCTCCCAGACGGAGTCTGGGGGAGGAGCCCGGGGGAGAGTGAGGAGGCACAGTGAGCGTACCGCCGCGCAGGAGAACGTTCCGCCGGGACCTGACAGGACAGGTGGTGGTGATCACGGGCGCCGCCCGCGGCATCGGCGCGGCGCTGGCCGCCGCGCTGGCCCGGCGGGGGGCCCGGATCGCCCTGGTCGGCCTGGAGCGCGACGAGCTGAAGCGGGCGACGCGGGACGTGCCGGGGGAGGCCGCCCACTGGTACGCCGACGTGACCGACGCCGACGCGCTGCGCGACGTGGCCGCCGGCGTCACCGCCCGCTTCGGCAAGGTGGACGTCGTCGTCGCCAACGCGGGCGTGGCCACCCGCGGCCTGTTCTCCGAGTCCGAGGACGCCATCTGGCGCCGCGTCATCGAGGTCAACCTGGTCGGCTCGGCCGTCACCTGCCGGACCTTCCTGCCCTCCCTGGCCGACAGCCGCGGCTACTTCCTTCAGATCGCCTCCCTCGCGGCCGTGGCGCCCAGCCCCGCGATGTCGGCCTACTGCGCCTCCAAGTCCGGCGTGGAGGCGTTCGCGCACTGCCTGCGCCCGGAGGTGCGCCCCCTGGGCGTGCGCGTCGGCATCGCCTACCTCAGTTGGACCGACACCGACATGGTGCGCGGCGCCGACGAGGACCCCACGCTCGCGGCGATGCGCGCCAAGCTGCCGTGGCCGGCCAACCGCACCTACCCGCTGGGCCCGGCCGTGGAGCGGATCGCCTCCGGCATCGAGCGCCGGGCCGGCCACATCTACGCGCAGCGGTGGCTCCCGGCCCTGGTGCCCGTGCGCGGCTTCCTGCCCGGCCTGGTCGCCGGGCCGCTGGGGCGGCGGCAGATCCGCCGCTTCGGCGCCCGGCTGGCGGCGGGCGGGGCCCGCGGGCTGGCCGGGGACGGCGGCCGGGCAGCGGAAAGCCCCCGGCCGTAGCCGGGGGCCTTCCGCGCCTTCCGCGGTGACGTGCGGGAGGCGTGGCAGCGTGCGGGGGCCTCAGCAGGAGGAGCGGTACTCCTCGATGGGACCGCCGGCCTGCGGGGCCGGGCACAGGAACTGCTCGTAGCGCGAGTCGTTGTCGACGTAACGCTTCGCCCAGGCCAGGACGGTCCGGCCGATGGTCTCGTTGGACCTGTTGGTCACGAAGTGGTTCGCGTTGTTCATCTCCAGGTACGCGCGCTCCCGGGCCCCGGTGAGGCTCTGGTAGAACGGCTCGGCGTGCGAGCGGACCGGGGCGATCCAGTCCCTCTCCGCGCCCACGATGAGCGTGGGCACCGTGACCTCGCTCCAGGCGTTGTCGGTGTGCCACGGCGTCAGGGAGATCGCGGCGCGCAGCTCGGGGTTCTCCGAGACGGCGCTCAGGGCACCGCCGCCGCCCATCGAGTGGCCGGCCACGGCCAGGCGGTTGGGATCGACCCGGGTCCGGACGCTGCTGCGGGTGGTGAGCCACTCCAGCGCGGCCATCAACTGGTCGGCGCGCTGGTCGGGGGCGTCGAAGCCGCTGTTGGTGTTGATGGTGACGACGACGAACCCGTTGCTCGCCAGCCGCGGCCCGTACCAGGACACCGCGGACTGGTTCTCCAGGAAGCCGGGGCTGAAGGCGATGGCGCCGAACGTGCCCTGGCTGGTGTCGGTCGGGTAGTAGACCGTTCCGCCGGCGAAGCCGCTGCCCGCGGGCACGGACTCCTGGCGGAAGGCGAACGGACCCCTGTCGGCGATCACGCTCTGGGCGGTGGGAGCGGGGCCACGGCGGTATTCCTGCTCGTCGACGAGAGTGTTCGCCGTTGTCCCGGCCGATTGCCGGGACGTGGTCTCACCGGCGCTGCCGGGGGCCGCGGCGATGCCGAGCAGGGTGCCGCCGGCCAGGGAGATGGCGAGGGCGGAAAGGGCGAGCTTTCCGCGCCACGTCTTCGTGGGCTTGGGCATGCGGCTGACTCCTGATGAGGGTGGGGGGGACGTTTCCCCTGGTGCGGCTCGCAGTCTGCGGCGGTCGCCGGGCGGACGGGAAGGCGTGGCCGGGAACTTCTGCCGCGACCGCCAAATCCCGCCGCCGCCGGGTAGGGATCTTCTGAGGGGCGTGACAAGCCCCGGGGGCGTGTCAACCTCCGGAGCGGAGGGGGTTTCCGGGACCCCGCCCTTCGCCCGGCTCAGCCCGGGGGCTGGGCGCCCAGCGCGCGGGTGCGCAGCGCCAGCATCGCCTCGAAGCGGAAGCCGGGATCGGACATCCGTTCCCCGAACAGCTCCTCAAGCTGCCGGATGCGGTACCGCGCCGTGTGCGGGTGGATGCCCAGGGCCTCGGCCACCTCGGGCGCCGTGCGCCGCCAGGAGCTGAGCAGCGCCTCCAGCGTCTCCGCCAGCCGGGCCGCCTTGCCCGGCGTCAGCCCGCGCAGCGGGCGCAGCGCGCGGTCGGCCAGCAGCTCCCCGATCGGTGCCGCGCCCAGCAGGTGCACGTCGGCCAGCCGCTCGGCCGCGTCCACCAGGCCCAGCGGCCCGCCGCGCGGCGAGGCGGCCACCAGCCGCAGCGCGAGCCGCGCGCACTGGAGCGAGATCCGCGCGTCCTCCGGGGGAACGGCCGGACCGAGCACGCCGGTGCGCCCGCGCAGCCGCTGCCGCAGGGCCTGCGCGCGGTCGGTGCGCTCGGGGTCGGGAACGATCAGGCACAGCGCCGTGCCGCGCCGGGCGACCAGGATCCCGGCGTCCCCGCCGGTCACGGCGCCGCTGGGCACCTCGGGCGCGCCGGGCAGCAGCACGCAGGCCACGGTCCGCGGCCACTCCCACCGCGCGCGGGCCGCCAGCAGCTCCAGCGTCTCCTCGGCCACGCCCGGCGCGGGCTCCAGCAGCCGCCTGGCCAGGGAGCGGCGGGCCAGCGCGACGTCCCCGTCGCTCTCGTCCATCGCCTCGGTGTAGCCGCGCACGGCCTCGTCGGAGAGCACGCTGATGTGCGCCAGCACGGCGTCGTTGATCGAGAACGCCACGTCCCCGGGCATCGCGCCCGCGCGCGCCGCCGTGGCGTAGCCGCGGGAGGCGACCCGCGCGCCGGTCCGGTACGCGGCCTGGATCAGGTCGGTGCCGCGGCCGTTCTCGTACTCGAGGCGCCCCAGCCGGCGGAAGAACGCGGCGTGCTCCGCCTGCGGCCGGTCCGGGTTCTCGATGAGCTCCACGAACTGCGCCAGGGCCCGCCGGGTCGTGGACACCACGTCCCGCCCGACCGGCGAGTCCGGCGGCTGCCGGTACACCGCCACCGCCCGCCGCACCTCGTCGACCAGCTCCGCCTCGATCGAGTCCAGCCGGGGCCGCAGCAGCCCCGCGAGCTGGGGCGGCAGCTCCCGCCACGGATTGGGGACGAATCCGGCTTCCGCCTGCGCCACGACGGTCACCTCCTCATACACACGCACCCCCAGCAAACCACCCACCCCCCACCCCGCATAACCCCCGCCCCCTCCTCGCCACCCATCGTTCACCGCTCACGGGGCCCGAGCGAGGTGCGGGGCGCGGGCCGGGGTCAGCACTCCACGATGTTCACCGCCAGGCCGCCCCGGGCGGTCTCCTTGTATTTGATCGACATGTCGGCGCCGGTGGCCTTCATGGTGCGGATGGCGCGGTCGAGGGAGACCTGGTGGCGGCCGTCGCCGCGGAGGGCGAGGCGGGCGGCGGTGATGGCCTTGACGGCGGCCATGCCGTTGCGTTCGATGCAGGGGATCTGGACCAGGCCGCCGACGGGGTCGCAGGTGAGGCCGAGGTTGTGCTCGATGCCGATCTCGGCGGCGTTCTCCACCTGTTCGGGGGTGCCGCCCAGGACCTCGGCCAGGGCGCCGGCGGCCATGGAGCAGGCGGAGCCGACCTCGCCCTGGCAGCCGACCTCGGCGCCGGAGATGGAGGCGTTCTCCTTGAAGAGGATGCCGATGGCGGCGGCCGTGAGGAGGAAGCGGACCACGCCGTCCTCGCCGGCGCCCGGCACGTGGTCGAGGTAGTGGCGCAGGACGGCGGGGATGATGCCGGCCGCGCCGTTGGTGGGGGCGGTCACGACGCGGCCACCCGCGGCGTTCTCCTCGTTGACGGCCATGGCGTGCAGGGTGACCCACTCCAGGGCGGCGTCCGGGCGGCCCTCGCCCTCCGCGCGCAGGCGGCGGGCCAGGGCGGCGGCGCGGCGGGGGACCTTCAGGCCCCCGGGCAGGATGCCCTCGGTGGCCAGGCCCCGGCGGACGCAGGCGTCCATGGTCTCCCAGATCCGCAGCAGGCCCGCGCGGATCTCCGGCTCCGGGCGCCAGGCACGCTCGTTGGCCAGCATCAGCCCCGAGACGGACAGCCCGGAGGCGCGGGCGGCGGCCAGCAGCCCGGCCGCGGTGGTGAAGGGGTGGGGCAGGGGCGTGGCGTCGGCGGCGACCCGGTCGGGGCCCGTGGCGTCCTCGTCGACGACGAAGCCGCCGCCCACGGAGTAGTAGGTGCGGGTGGCCAGCGCCCGGCCTGTGGCGTCCGCGGCGTGCAGGCGCAGGCCGTTGGGGTGTCCGGGCAGGGAACGCCGGCGGTGCAGGACGAGGTCGGCGCCCGGGTCGAAGGGCACGGGGTGAACGCCCAGCAGCGGCAGGCTGCGGGCGGCGCGCACCGCCTCCTCCTCCGCGGCGGCCGAGGCGACGTCCACCGTGTCCGGGGCGTGGCCGAGCAGGCCGAGGACGACGGCCCGGGGCGTTCCGTGGCCGTGGCCGGTGGCGCCGAGCGAGCCGAACAGTTCGGCGCGGACCGCGGCGGTGTCCGCCAGCAGCCCGTCCTCCTTCAGCAGCCGCGCGAAGCGCAGGGCGGCGCGCATCGGGCCGACCGTGTGCGAGCTGGAGGGCCCGATGCCGATGGAGAACAGGTCGAAGGCGGACAGCGCCACGGCCGGCTCAGCCCGCCTGCTCGGTGAACTCGGCGTACTCCTCGGCCGAGAGCAGGCCCTCGGGCTCCGCGGCGTCCGCCCCGGGCCGCACCTTGAACAGCCAGCCCGCCTCGAAGGGCGCGGAGTTGACCAGGGAGGGATCGTCGATGACGTCCTGGTTCACCTCGGTGACCGTTCCGGTGACGGGGGAGTAGAGGTCGCTGACCGACTTGGTCGACTCCAGCTCGCCGCAGGGCTGCCCCGCGGTCACCTCGGTCCCGGGCTGCGGCAGGTCGACGAAGACCACGTCGCCCAGGGCGTTGGCGGCGAAGGCGGTGATGCCGACCGTGGCGGCGCCGCCGGCGACGGCGGGGGCGAGCCACTCGTGCTCCTTGCTGTAGCGGAGCTGCGGGGGGTTGGCGTCGCTCATGGGCGGGTTTCTCCTCGTTACTCGGGAAGGGCGGGGCGGATGGGGACTCGGGGGCTCGAAGGGATCGCGTGGGGCGCACGCCCCGCGCACGGGGGTCAGGACGGGCGGCGGTAGAACGGCAGGGCGACGACCTCGTGCGGCTCGTGGCTGCCGCGGATGTCCACGGCAACGCCCTCGGTGCCGGGCGACGCGTGCGCGGCGTCCACGTACGCCATCGCGATGGGCCGCTCCAGCGTGGGCGAGGGCGCGCCCGAGGTCACCTCGCCGACGACCGCGCCGGAGGCGTCCACCACGGCGTAACCGGCGCGCGGCACCCGGCGCCCGCGCGACACGAGGCCGACCAGCGTGCGCGGGGGCGCGGTGGCAGCGCGTTCGGCGGCGGCGGTCAGCGCCGCGCGCCCCACGAACGCCCCGGGCTTGTCGAACTTCACCACCCGGCCCAGACCGGCGTCGAACGGGGTGGTGGCGGCGGTGAGTTCGTGCCCGTACAGCGGCATGCCGGCCTCCAGGCGCAGCGTGTCCCGGCAGGCCAGGCCGCAGGGGGTGAGGCCATGGGGCGCGCCGGCCTCCGTGAGCGCCCCCCACAGCGCCTCCGCGTCGTCGGGCACGCAGAACAGCTCGAAGCCGTCCTCGCCGGTGTAGCCCGTGCGGGCGAGGAGGGCGGCGCGGCCGGCCACGGTGGCGGGCAGCGCGGCGTAGTACTTCAGCCCCGGCAGGTCCGCGTCGGTCAGGCCGCCGAGAACGCGGGCGGCGGCCGGTCCCTGGACGGCGAGGAGGGCGTAGGCGTCCCGGTCGTCGCGGACCTCGGCGTCGAACCCTCGCGAAGCGGCTTCCGCGGGCCCGGCCAGGCGGTCGTTCAGGGCCCCCAGCACGGCCGCGGCGTTGGACGCGTTGGCGACGACCAGGTAGGTCTCGGGCCCGAGGCGGTAGACGATCAGGTCGTCCAGGATGCCGCCGTCCTCCGCGCAGATCATGGTGTAACGGGCGCGCCCCACCGGGACCGCGGAGAGCCGGCCGACCAGCGCGTAGTCGAGGAACGCCCCCGCCTCGGGCCCGCTCACGGTGATCTCGCCCATGTGCGAGAGGTCGAAGAGGCCGGCGGCCGTGCGCACGGCCTGGTGCTCGGCGCGCTCACTGCCGTAGCGCAGCGGCATGGACCAGCCGGCGAAGCCGGTGAGAATGGCGCCGAGCGCGCGGTGCACGCCGTCGAGGGCCGTCGTGCGAAGGGTGTCCGTCATGGCTGGCTCCAGATGGGCAGGTCGGGGGCGGGCCGGGCGCGCGCGTCCGGGGCCTCCCCATCTGTCATCGGCACCTGAGAGGTTCGCCGCGAGCGGCTTGCACCGTGGGTGGGACCGCGACGGCGCGGTCCGCTTTTCAGATTCGCCTCCCGACGCGCGGTATCGGGGCCTGAGAGATTCAAGGGAGGACTTGCTCCTTCGGCGCCCCGGGCGGACCGGGGACTCTCCCGCGCATGGTCGAACGGCCGGTATGCAGTTGGCGTCCGCACGCCGTGGACGTACGGGGCGCGGCGCCGGGCGCCGCCACCACATCATCGCACGAACGCCCCCGCCGGCGCGGCCCGCGGGCCCCCGGGCCACTAAGGTGCCAGGGCGGAGGACGGCGTACATGACCGGCGCAGGGCGAGGGCGCGGGCGCGACGGTGACGCCGACGAGCGAGAGGTGGGGAGACGGCATGGGGACGGGCGTTCCGGGACACGGCCCGGGGTACGGCGGCGGCTGGCCGAGCAACGAGCTGGAGGAGGCGCTGGCCGGCGCGCTGGGCGTGGCGGACGCGGGGCCGCGGCTGCTGACCACGCTGGCCCGCAGCGCCCTGTGGATCCCGCTGCCCGAGGGCGGCGGCCCGGAGAGCCGGACGCTGGACCTGCCCACGATAGAGCTGAACGGCGGCCCGTACGTCCCGGTCTTCTCCTCCGCCGAGCAACTGCACCTGGGCGGCGCCTCGCACCTGCCGTTCAGCGTCGCCCCGGCCTGGCAGTTCGCGCGCGGGCTGCCCCCGCAGGTCGGCATCGCCGTCAACCCGGGCGGCACCGTGGGCATCCCCGTGCCGCCCTCGGCGGTGGCGGAGCTGTGCCGCGCGACCCCGGGCCAGCGTGCGCCGGGCGGGCCGTCCGGAGCACGGATGCGTCTCTTCCAGCCGGACTGGCAGGACGAACCGGTCGACTTCCTCAACGCCGCGGCGGCCGAGCTGTCCCAGCTGTGGTACGTCCGCACCGCGCGCCGGGGCCTGGCCAGCGCGGAGGGCGGGGCGCCCTCGCTGTTCGTGGGCGTGGAGCTGGACCACGTGGACGACGAGGCGCGCGCCCGCGCGAGCGAGGCGCTCGGCCGGGCGCTGGCAGTGCAGTCCGTGGTCTGGCCGGTGCAGTTGGTGCTGCTGGATGCGGCGGACGATCCTGTGGTGGACTGGCTGCGCGAGTGCGTTCGCCCGTTCTACACCCGCGCCGTCTGAGCCCCCCCAGGCTTTTCACGCCGCCTTGCGGGGAATGCCAGCCTGGGGCCCCGGGCTGCCGGGGCCCCAGGAGCGGTCCGCCCGGGGCGCGCACCCCGGGCGCTTGCGCGGGTGCCCGCGACCCAGGGCCCGCGGGCCCGGGGCCCGCGAGCGGGACGGCGGAGGTGAGGACGGCGACGGCAGGCGGGAGCGGAGACGGCGACTGGCGCGAGTCGCGGGGGGCCGCCCCCGGACCACGGCGGCCCGGGTTCGGTGCCCGCCCGCGGACGCGGTGACGGCCGGGACAGGCCCACCCTGACGGACAGGCGCGAAGCACGGCGGCGGTGCGCGGCACGGACCGAGGTGAGGGGAGCGCGACGGTATGTCGGGGAGCACGGCGGCGCCGAGCGCCGTGACCGGCCCCGGGCCGCTTCGGCGGCAGCCCATGCGTGCGAGGCGGTGGCGAGGGCGCGGGCGCACGGCGAGCCCGGCCCGGCCGGGCGGGAAGCGCCCCGTGCGGGAAAGCATGCCGAGGGCGGGGACCTGGCACCCCCTGACGGACAGGCGCGAAGCACGGCGGCGGTGCAGCGCACGCGGCGGTCCGGCGCGGAGCGCGGCAGTCGCGCGCGGATCCGGGCGCGAGGCGTGCGCACCGCGGCGCATGGGCGCAAAGCGCGGCGGCGGCGCAACGCACCGGGCGCGGGCGGTGGCGCCCGCGGCGCCCGGCGCGTCGCGGCAGCGGTGTGCAGCACCGAGCGCGAGGCCGCGGACATCGCGGCGCCCCGCGCGGAGCGCGGTCGCGCCGGGCCCGGCAGCGCGGGCCCGCGCGCGGCACCGAGGGCGAAAGGCGCGGAGCGCGGTGGCGCGGTCGTGCCCGGCAACGTCCGGGCCGCGTTGGGCGTTGAGATATGGCGGTGAGCAGCGCGCGCGGTCGGAGCGGGCGCGTCCGAGTGGGAGGAGGACCGGCCCTGGTGAGTCCGGGACGACGTCGAAGCGTCGGGGAGCTGCTGCCCCGAGTCACTCGCGACCGGCTGGACACCTACGAGGAACTGCTGGCCGCCCTGTCCCGCGAGCGGGTCTGGATGCTGCTGTGGCACGGGCGCCCCGGCGACCCCGACGCCCAGTACGGCAGCGTGGAGGTGGCCGGCCACGGCTACGCCCCCGGCGTCACCTCCGCCGAGGAGCTGGCCGCCAGCGGCTGGACCCGCGCGCACGAGGTGGTCCCCGGCCGGGACATCGCCGCCGCCCTCTACCCCGAGCACTGGGGCCTGTGGCTCAACCCGCACGCCCCCGGCGGCGGCCTCGGCATCCCCTGGCTCGACCTGCGCCGCATCGCCGGCGGCCTGGACCGCCTGCCCGCGGGACCCCTGCGGATCAGCGAACCCAGCGTCCGCGCCGACGCGTTCTACGCGCGCCTCGTCACCCTGGCCCGCGGCACGCCCGTGCTGCGCACCCTGCGCCGGGCCTGGGTTCGTCCCGCCCTCGGCACGGCGTACCTGGTGATCGGCCTGGACGTGGACGACCCGGGCGAGCGGACCGCGGCGGCCGTGCGGGACGTGATGCGCCAGGCGATCACGGCCGTTCCCGACGGCCTCGCGGTCGGCACGGTCGCCATGGCGGACGCCTACGATCCCGTCGCGATGTGGCTGCGCGCGAACGCCCGGCCGTTCTACGACCGCGACGCGCCCGCCGGAGCGCCTTCCCCCGCCCCCGGCCTCCCGGCCCTCCCCGGCGAGGGTTCCGAGGCCCTGCGCCGCCACGGCTACGGCTACCCGCGCCCGCTCTGAGTCTCCCCGGGAGCAACGACCGGGGCGGGCGCGGCCCCGTCCGTGCGGAAGCGTAGCTGCCAGTAGCTCAGGTCCCACCACGTGCCCTGCTTGTACCCGGCCTGCGCCAGCACCCCGACCGGGGCGAAGCCGAGCGCGCGGTGCAGGGCCTCGCTGCCGGGGTTGGGGAGGACGACCCCGGCGAGCGCCGTGCGGAAGCCCTGCTCGCGCAGCGTGTCGAGCAGGCGGCGGTAGAGCGCGGTGCCCAGGCGCAGGCCGCGGTGGCGGTGATCGACGTAGACGGTGGTCTCCACGGTCCACGCGTATGCCCCGCGCGGGCTCCACGGGCCGGCGTAGGCCAGGCCCGCCACCTCGCACCCGGGGGTTTCGGCCACGTACCAGGGGTACTCGCCACCGTGCTGCCGCCACTGACCGAGCCACTGCTCGGCGGTCCGCGGCTCGGTGTTGAAGTTGACCGCGCTGGTCGCGATGTAGTGGTTGACCAGCTCGCAGACGGCCGGCATGTCGCCGGCCCGCGCGAGCCGGACGGTGGGGTCGGGCGTAACCATGCCCCCCATCGTCCCGCCCCTCCGGCGCGCCGGCCTCACCGGGCCCGGGAGCGCGGCGGCGCGGAGACGCCGACAGACGCTGAAGACCGCTGAAAGGGGACGGCCGCATGTACGCCATCAAGAGCACCCTGCCGGACACCACGCTGAAGATCGTCGGGGAGGCGTTGCAGGGCGCGCTGGTCGACCTCATCGACCTCTCGCTGGTCGCCAAGCAGACGCACTGGAACGTCGTGGGCGCCCGCTTCCGCTCCGTGCACCTCCAGCTCGACGAGGTCGTGGAGACCGCCCGCGGCCACTCCGACACGGTGGCCGAGCGGGCCTCCGCGCTGGGCCTCTCGCCGGACGGGCGCTCCGCCACGGTGGCCTCCGGCACCGGCATCGAGAAGGCCCCCGAGGGCTGGCAGCAGGACTCCCAGGCGATCCGCACGATGGTGGACGCCCTCGGGACGGTCATCGCGCGGATGCGGGAGCGGATGAACGAGGTCGGCGAGGTGGACTCGGTGACGGAGGACATCTTCATCGACCTGCTGAAGGACCTGGAGAAGCACCACTGGATGTTCCAGGCGGAGAACGGGAGTTGAGGTCAGAGCCTTGACAGGGGCTCTGACCTGCTGACGTAACCTTCACGAAACATCTCGGTGCATGACAAGGCGTTCCGTGATCGTACGGAATTTCGCCGGAATCCCGGGCCCGACCGGAAGGATTCCGGAACGCGAGAAGGCCCCGGCCGCCGCTGCGAAGCGGGGTCGGGGCCTTCTGGCGGAAGGGCCGCCGGCGCGGTGTCGGGCCAGCGCCGACGGCCCGCCTGGGGAGGTGGCATATGCCTACGGACTGTTCCGAAGGGGTGACCACCTGATTATCTGGTTGTGTGACGCATGAATCAAGGGCCCGGAACCTTACCACCACGTGGTATGGCCTTAGTGATCATGGTGAGCTGACGTGGCAGGGTGCCCGCCGCCGCCCCCGTACCCGCCCACCTCTTCGCTCGGCGCGTGGAGGTCGGCCGCAGGATCAAGGCCGCGCGCAAGCGGGCTCGGTTGAGCCAGCCGGGACTCGCGGAGCTGGTCGGCTGCGACTTCAAGACGATCAGCAGGATTGAGACCGGCGCCGTCTCTCCACGCCTAGACCGACTGTTCGAGATCGCCGACGCGCTGGGCGTACCGGTCGCCTCGCTGGTGCCCGGCGGGCCGCCTCCGCCCGAGTAGCCGCTCATCGCGGCCTGGCCCGCCTGGGCGTCCCCGCGCGGGCGGGCACCCGCCGCCGGGTCGCCCACATGACCGTGGAAGCGCGCATCGTGAACGACTCGCCCGAGGCGAACTCCAGGCGCCGGCCGCCCCGGGGCAGCGCCGCCATGTCCACCACCGCGTACGCCTGGCCGCCTATCAGGATCTCGTCGCCGCGGCGGACGCTGGAGGCGTCCACCATCACCTGCTCCATGATCCCGGCGCCGTCCACGCGCGCCTCCTCTCCGTCCTGCTCCTGGTGGTGGTCCGTCCCGGCCCCGCCCGGACCACGGGCAGGGCCGGGGAAGTGGCGCCCAGGCGCGCGTTCCCGGTGACCTCCTCGCGCGCGCCCGGGCGCCGGCCCTGCCGCCGGGGGCCCGGTGGCCGCGGCACCGTGTCCAGGGGTGCCACCGCTCCGGCCGGCAGGGAGCCTCTACGCCGCCAGCGGCCCCGCCGCCGCGCCCGCCGGGTAGGGGCCGGGCCCCGGCCGCTGCCCCGCTGGCGGCGTGGCCGGGCGGCATTCCGGCGCGCACGCGACGAGGGCATACCGGTAGCCCCACCGCGGGTGCGTGACGGTGCCGGCCCCGCGCGCCGAGGCGTGCCGGGGCGGTATCCGCGCGCCGCACCACGCGCACGCCCGTGCCGTGATCTGGTCGGGGGTCAGCCGGCCGAAGTCCAGCCCGCTGGACGCCGCGGGCGCGGGGCCGGCGGTCCGGGGCGCCGCGGCGGGCAGCGGCCCGGGTCTCCTCGTGGGCGCGGCCGGGGCGGCGGTGACGTGGTGGTCAGGCACGGCCGACCTCCCGGTAAGCCACGACGATTGCGTCCCGCAGCGCCTGCGGGTCGGCCAGCCTCGGGCCGCCGGGCGACACGAGCCAGCGGATGGCCGCGCCCGCCGTCCAGGCCCCGGTGCTGAACTGCGCGGGGGGTACCGGGATGACGCCGTAGTTGAGGACGTGCGCGCCGATCGCGTCCCAGCCGTCCGCCGCGCCGATGGGCACCAGCCAGGTGTGCGTGTCCGCCAGCTGGTCCTCGATGACCGGCACCGGGCCGTGCTCCCGCCGTAGGGCGGCGACGACGCGCTGCCCTGCGAAGCCGGGCAGGCGTACGGCGTCCCACCAGCGATGGCACGGCAGCAGTTGCACCCCCTGCTCCGTGGTCGGCAGCCACTCCGGCGCCGTGTCCGTACCCATGATCAGCTCCTGTGACGTGTCGTGCGCTGACAGTCACAGACTCCCGTGGGGGTGAAAGTTCAGGGATACCCGGCGAGGGTTACCTAGTCGGTAATAGTCTCCCGCGCGGAGACGGCGATGATGGTCGTCGCTGCCGAGGAGGTGGCTGCATGCAGCAAGGTCCCGTCAAGCCCGAGGTGTTGAAGCGGGAGGATTTACGACATGCCCTCGCCGAGCATGACTTCGCCTCGGCTTTCGCGTTGCTGAAGAAGTGGGCTGGCCTCAGCCAAAACAAGATCGGCTCTGCCTGCCAGCTCAGCCCCGGCAAGGTGTCCCTGATCATCAGCGGGAAACACCAGGTCACCGCATACGGCGTCATCGCGCGCATCGCGGACGGCCTGCGCATTCCCGGGCACATGCTCGGGCTCGCCGCTCGGCCCTGGGAAACCGCGGACGAGACCGAAGAGCCGAAACCGACTGGGCCTGTGGACGGGACCGCGGCGCCGTGGACACCGGCCGCCGCTGTGCAGCTCGCGGCCCGTATGACGAGGACGGATCTTGTGATGGACCGCCGCACTGCCTCGCGCTCGATCGCCACCATCACCGTAGGCGCCGCCCTGCTCGATGGCGTCGAGGGGTGGCTCCAGCCCCCCGTCGCGGGCGAGCGCCGGCGGGTCGGGCGTCTCGGGAATCGCGAGGTCGAGCAACTGGAGGAGATCGCGCGCCTGATGCGGCAGTGGGACCGCCAGCACGGCGGCGGCCTCCGCCGCCGGGCGGTCGTGGGGCAGCTCGCTGAGGTGGCCGATGCCCTGCGCGAGCACCAGGCCGAGGACATCGAGCGCCGGCTCTACTGCGTGATGGCGGACCTCGCCGGCACAGCGGCCGGGATGGCCTGGGACTCGGGCATGCACCGGACGGCGCAGGACTACTACCGTCTCGCGCTCCGCGCCGCGCACGCCGGCGAGGACCGCGCATTCGGCGCGAACATCCTGGCGGCGATGGCGCGGCAGATGCTCTACCGGGACCAGGACCGGCCGCAGGACGCGCTGGAGCTGGTGAGGCTCGCGCAGACGGGATCGCGTGGCGTTGCCGGGCCGCGGGTGCGCGCGATGCTGCTCACGCGCGAGGCGTGGGCCTACGCCTCCTGCGGTCGGTATGGCGCTTTCCGCCGTGCCACGGACGAGGCGGCCGAGGCCCTGGCCGACGCGCGGGACGGCGAAGAGCCGTACTGGATCGACTACTTCGGCGCTGCGGAGCTGGCCGGCGTCACCGGCGCGCGGCTGCTGGACATGGCGCGCGCCGGTGACGCCGGCCGCTACGCCGAGGCCGCCGCGGAGAAGATCAGGACGGCCGTCGAGGCCCGGGGCCCGAAAGCCGCGCGGAGCCACGCGCTGGACTGGGGCGGCCTGGCGGAGTGCTCGTGGCTGCTGGGGGACACCAGGTCCGCCCTGGAGCAGACGCACCAGGCGATCGACGCGGCCGGGCTGACGCAGTCCACCCAGGTGCGCACCAAGATCAGCCGGTTGTACCCCTACACGGTGGCGCTCTCCTCGGGGCAGGTGCGTGAAGCGCGGCACCGGATTCGAGAGCTACTGTCCACCTGAAGCACCCGCCGAGAAGGAAGACGCACGCATGACGACCTTTGCCGTCACCGGGCACATGGACCTGACCGACGACACCGTGCCCCTGGTGGCCGATGCCCTGCGCGAGTTGCTGTCCGCCTACGCCCCGGACGACCTGGTCGGCGTGTCCTGCATCGCGGAAGGGGCCGACGCCCTTTTCGCCCAGGCGGTGCTGGCCGTCGGCGGCCGGCTGGTACTGGTGATCCCCTCACGGGACTACCGGGCGCGGAAGGTCAGCCCCGAATTCGCCGCCACGTTCGATGGACTGGTCGAGGCCGCCCACGAAGTGGTCACTATGCCGGTGGACCGGGCTGGCCGGGAGGCATACGAGGCCGCGGGCAAGGAGCTGCTTCAGCGCGCGGACCGGCTGGTGGCCGTCTGGGACGGGCGGCCGGGCGGGCAAGGCGGCACCGCGCACACCGTCGAGGCGGCGCGCGCCGCCCAGCTACCTGTGGACGTGATCTGGCCCGCAGGCGCTGCGCGCCGCTCGGCAAGCTGACTGTTCGGCTGACTCTAAGCACGACGAAGGGCCCCCGTTGCCTGCCTGATGGCAGGCAACGGGGGCGCGGCGGAACGTTATCGCTGGGCGCGGGTGGCGTTGTAGTAGGCCGCCTGGGCGTTGCGTTCCGCCCGGTGGAGTCGGAGGAACGTGCGGTGGTCGGGGCCGCCGTCCTCGATCACGGCGAGGCCGGCCGTGTAGGTGGTGAGCGCCGCGTCGGCGGCCATCCAGGCTTTGAGGAGGTGAAGAGCGGTCATGATGTCCCTTTCGGTAGGGAATGGGGACTTGTGGCGCCACCCTACGATGAATCGAACAGTCGTTCCACTCCTCTCTTCCTGCACGACGAAACGCCCCCGCCCGTGCCCCGTGAAGGGGGCGCGGGCGGGGGCGTTCGTGTGGGCCGCTGCCCGCCGTGGTGGCGGGAGGGTCCGGTCTCCCGGTCCAGGCCCATGGGCGGCAGGCTACTCCTCCGGATCCGGCGCGATGCGGGCCGTTCTGCGATCCACCCGGTTCACCGCGTCCCGCAGCGACGCCCCGCCGTTGGGCTTCATCTCGTGCTCGATCCGCGTCACCCGGGCCTCGATCCCGGCCAGCCGCTCCAGCACACCCGGCCGCGCCTCCACGCCGGGCCGGGAAGGAGTGCCCTGCCAGTCGTCCACGACCTCGTCCACGCGTCCGACGACCCGGGCGACCGCGCGCACGCCGCGCCAGGCGGCGGCCAGCACGGCGGCGCCGGCCGCCGCCGCGCCGGCCAGGACCGCGATTCCCTCGGCCGTCACCGGTCTCTGCCCCGGTACGAGGCCAGCGGATCGTCCGCGGTGCGCGCCGGGGACACCTGCGCGCGGGTGACGAGCGCCAGGACGGAGACGAGGGCCGCGTTGACTGCGCCGACCGTTTCCGGAGCGACGTCCAGGCCGTAGGCGCCGAGCAGCGCTGCCCCGGCGGTGACCAGCCCGGCCCCGGCCGAGGGCGCGACGGGGCGGGTCATCAGCGCGGTGGCGGTCGCGAACGCCGCGCTGGTGGCGGCGACGATGGCGCCGGCCTGCTCGGTCGTGATGTCCAGGCCGAGGGTGACGGCCAGGGACAGCAGGGCGGACAGCGTCCCGAGGACGAGGGCGGGCTCCCGCCCGAGGATGGTGCGCATGATCATTCCCGTTCTGTTCAGGCTGGCCAGGCCAGCAGTGACGCGGTCAGCTCGCTCAGGTAGACGGACCGGTCGCCCGGGACCAGAACCTCGGCCACCAACCGGTTGTCGTCGGTGCCCGGCAGGTGCCCCTGCCAGTGGTGCGTGGCGTGCAGCCGGCCCCCGTCGTGCACCGGCGAGCTGATCGGCCAGCTCTTGGCGCGGGCCCACTCGGCGCCGGGCTTGCGGTGGTTGCGCGCGACGCGCATCTGGATTTCCTGGCCGCGCTGCAAGTCCTCGGCGCGCAGGGCGAAGTCGAGGGAGAAGTAGTGCTCGCCGCGCAGGAGGGTCTGGGCGAGTGGCCGGTCGGACCAGCCCTGGCCGGGCTGCCACACCCGGTCCCAGGTGATCGTGTGCCACTCGCCCGGCGTGAGGGTGACGCCCGAGCGCCGCTCGAAGTACTGGTGCATCAGGCTCTCCTCCTTGGGCCCGGGGTCCCGGCCGGGCGTGGTCGTGTCGAGGCGGGCCGCGACGGCGCCCCGGATGGAGGGCATCCGCACGTCCCCGCCGCCGGGCGCCGGGCGCGGGTCCACCTTCCCGGGCTGCCACTCCAGGTGGCCGATCACCGAGCCTCCATGCCAGCCGTGCGCGCGGCACAGCGCGGCCGAGGCCCGGACGATCGCCTCGACCTGCTCGGGCGGCCAGGGGTCCCTGCCGTCGCCGCGGTTGACGGCCTCGAAGCCGTAGAAGTGGGTGTTGCCGTCCGCGTCGGTCTCGTTGTCCGCCGGGAGGTCGTCCTCCTCGATGACGGCGGCCAGGACGTCGCCGTCGCCCGAACCGGCGTGGTTGGCGCGGCCGTTGCCGACCAGGTGGACCGTCCCGTCCTTCGCGATGACGCCGTGGCACAGCGGGCCGGGGAGGTCCGACCGGCCGCGGTAGCACAGGGCTACGGTGCCGGCCGTGCCGCTGGTGACGGTGTGGTGGATCATCACCCCGTGCACCGGGCCCCAGGAGCCCACATGGTTACGGTTGTTCGTCCGCCAGCCCGGGTGCTCGACCACCCGTACGCCCTCGGCCTCCAGGGCGCGCACCAGCTCGTCAGCCGTTAGGGGCGTCGCCATCAGCCGCGCTCCGGCCGCGCCCAGGTGCCGGGCTCCGTGCCCTCGCTGCGCGAGGTCGCCCACAACGTGATCTCGCCGTCGAGCAGGACGTGGAGATTGGCGCTGCCGACCGGCCAGACCCGGACCACGACGGCCGGGACGATGGCGCCCGCCTCCAGCGGGTTCACGAACGGACGCGGCTCGGCGTCCTTGATGCGCTGGGTGATCTGCGCGACGTCGTCGGCACTCAGCTTGTACAGCACGATCAGGCCGGGCGTCGGCCGCGGGGTGGACGTCTCCATGGGGCCCTCCTCATCAGGGCAGAAGAAAGCCCCGGGCCGGGCTCGGCGCCGGGGCGTAGGGGGCAGGGTCAGGCGACGCGGTGGGCGTTGATCCAGGAGCCGCCGCCGATCTGCGCCTGAGCGCCGGCCGCCGCCTTGCCCCAGCCGAAGGTGACGGTGCCGCCGCCGCTGGGTACCGCGACCTGGCACGCCTCCTCGATCGTCGCGAAGCTGGCGCTGGCGCCGTACTCAACGCTGGTCGTGGCCGAGTTGACGGAGGCGCGCATCGACACGGACGACGGGCCCGAGGAGCCCGGGGCGGGGCCCTGCACCAGGCGGAAACCCACCAGCGCCACACCCGTGGACAGCAGCCACTGGACGACGACCCCGCTGTTCACGGTGGCGGTACCGGCGAAGCTGACGCGCATCCGCACGTCCCACGTGCCCTCGTCGAGGGCCACGACCAGCTCGGGGTCGGCCGTGACCGTGGTCGACGTGCGGGTCTCCGTCGCGCTCTTCGTGGCGGTCACGGGCAAGTGCTCGTTGAGCCGCACATCGTCCACGCGCATCCCGGGTCTCCACGGGAACGGGGCCATGGCCCCTCCTTTCTGCTACAGGGCGACGATCATCGGGTCGGCCAGCTCGACCGCGGCCGGGACGGCGTGTGCCTTGGCGACGCCGTTGACGGACCGGGCGGCCACGAGGGCCGTCTGCGGCCACACCGTCTCCCAGGCGTCGAACGTGAAGATCGCGGGCGAGTTCGTGTTGCCCGCGGCCCGCTCGGCGAGGAGGCCGACCACGCCGCTGGTCAGCAGGCTGGAGACGACCTCGTGATCGATCTGCCAACGCGACGGCTCGGTGCGGCCGTCCGGCCAGATCCGGCCGCGCAGGCGCTGGCCCTCCAGGCGGGCCCGCAGCCACCAGCGGCTGGCGGCGGTGTAGGTCATGCCGGTGGCCACCACCCCGGTCAGCGTGCTGGTGGTGTGCACCGCCTCCAGCCCTACGGCGCCGGAGGTCTGCCAGACCCCGCGCAGCAGGTAGTAGCTGCTGCCGGTGATCCGCAGCGTGATCCCGGCCCACAGCGACGCTCCGGTGGCGACGGCCTGGGGGGAGATCGCCACCAGCACCTCCGAGTCGACCAACGACCACTGCGGCAAAAATTGGAACCGCGGCGTCCCGGTCGAGCCGACGCTGACGATGCCCTGCCCGCCCGCCACGGACCGCTCGGCCGCGGTGCCGCCGCTGATGTTCCAGGCCGGGGTCGGCGTGGTGCTGCTGGGTGTGCTCCCCCACCCGTTGCTGACCAGCCGGTCGAAGGCGTCCCAGCTGTGGGGCTCGATGCCGCTGAGGGTGATGACCTCGCCTCCGATGCGGATGTCGAGAGGGAGGTCGTCTCCGGTGTCCGTCGGCCGGGGAGCGGCCGACGTCGTCCAGGGCTGCCCGGCGGTGGGCTGCATGAGGATCTGCGTCGCGCCGGCGGTGATGTCCGCGGACAGCCGCGTGCCGGCGGTGTCGACCCGCACGGGCGCCCGGTCCTGACCGGGGTCGGCCTGCCCCACCTCGCCCACGGTCCAGGGGGACGCGGGCGCGCAGGTCAGCGTCGCCGTCCACTCCCAGTCGGTGACGACCTCCTCGACGGCCTGGACGACGAGGTCGATCCGGTCCGGCGGCAGCCATTCGGGCGGGTTGGCGATGGTGATCCGGGCGCCGATGACGACGCGGTCCAGGTAGTCCTGGAGCCACGCCTGCGAGGCCGGGTTGCGGAGGTTGAGGGTGACCCTGGGGTACCGCATCTCGTCCACGGTGCCGAGGTGCAGCCGCCACCACGCCTGGCTCTCCAGGCCGGTGTCGTCCGCGAGGTTCAGCTCCACGCTGGTGTCGTAGGTGCCGATCCCGTCCGGCGGGGCCTGCACGGACAGCCGGCCCTCTTCCAGCACCGCCCGCGCGGTGGAACCGCCGGTGCGCCGCACCTCGACGTCGTTCACGACGTCCAGGTCGTCGTCCGTGGGGGCCAGCGGCGGCGCGATGTGCCCGGCGGCGTAGTCGAGCGCGAGCGCGACGGGCTGGTTGTACCGCAGGTGCCGCGCCTGGTAGTGCAGCGCGGGGGCGTCCCGCAGCTCGGTGAGGGAACCGCCGTCCGCCGAGGCGCACTCGGCGACCAGGTCCAGCAGCGTCGCGATCCGCTGCGGCCCCATCGCCGGGGACAGGGCGGCGTCCCCGGCGACGCCGAGCGGCAGGCGTTCCTCCCGCGCGAGGCGCCGCATCCGCGTCAGGGCCCGCTCCCCGGTGTACGCGGTGTCCGGGCCGGTCGTGCCGACGCCGAAGCCGTGCAGGACGATGTTGGGGTCGTTGGTGTAGCCGATGTGCCCCACCGGCATCCCAGCACTGGCGGAGGACCACACGCTGTCGAAACGGGTGGGCCGGGTGAAGGGCAGCGGCCCCAGCGGGGAGGTGCTGGTGTACCAGAACTCGTCCAGCGCGAGGCTGGACCAGCCCAGGCGGTACTCCCAGCCGCCGGTGACCGGGACGGCCATCAGCCGTACCCGGCACCAGCCGGAGACGGCGGCGGCCATCGCGGACGCATCCGTCCAGAAGCCCTCGGCCACGGTGGTGTC
Source organism: Streptomyces boetiae (assembly GCF_031845405.1). NCBI lineage: Bacteria > Bacillati > Actinomycetota > Actinomycetes > Kitasatosporales > Streptomycetaceae > Streptomyces > Streptomyces boetiae. Next base: position 65,035 of record NZ_JAVREN010000008.1, on the reverse strand, counting down.
CGAGGCGTCCCGGATCCGGATACGGGCCTCGCCGCCGCCGATGTAGCCGGTGATCGTGCCGTAGCCGCCGCCCGTGGTGGCGACCCTGATCCACCCCAGGGAGGTGGCGGGCATGGCGTCGAGGAAGTACAGCATCTCGATGCGCCAGCCCAGGGACGGGTCAGGGAGCGCGGGCAGCGGGGCGCGGATGAGGCTGGTGCCCTGGCCGAGCCGGGGCATGGGCGCGCTGGAGGGCAGGCTGGACTCCGCCGCCATGTCCAGGCCGGAGATCTGCGCGGCCGGGCCGTCGGGCAGCCCGGAGGCCGCGGTCGTGGCGTCCGCGCCGTCCTCCATCGGCCAGTACGCCAGCGCCGCGGACTGCGCCGAGATGTACCGCCGCAGCGTGGACTGCAACGGCTTGGTGCCCTGCTGGAGACGGCGCAGGATCCCCGCGCCCTGCACAGGCGTTCCGATGTCCGTCTCGGAGACGTCCCACCGCGGGGGCCAGGAGGGGATTTCCAGGTGGGCGCGCCGGTAGAAGTCCGTCACCGCGGCGCCGCCCTCGGCCGTCCAGGACCGGCCCGCGGAGTCAGTGAAGGCGGTCGTGCCGACGGGCTGCGCGGTCAGGTCCGGCGCCGCGACCACGGGGCCGCCGATGCCGTTGCGGACCTCCGCGCGGTAGATGCGGCCGGCCGCGCGCGCCAGCTCGGGCTGCGCCGCGCCCAGGGACAGCGGCACGCCGGTCGGGGCATGGATGCCCGGCTGGACCGCGGCCGTGACCGGCTCCCCCAGCTGCCGCCACGGCCCGGCCATGCTGTCGGCGACGTAGAAGGTACACACCGAGTGGCCCGCGCCGTCGTCCAGGTCGACGGTGCCGCGCAGCGCGAAGCGCTGACCGGGCAGGTAGGGCAGGGCCTCCGTCGCGATGCAGGTGAACGCCGAGGGCCCCAGGCCGTCCGGGCTGACGCCCAGCAGGGGGAACCCGGCGGGCAGTTCAGCGAGGGCGAGGCGCCACGCCCGCTGATCGTTCGGGCGGTCGTAGCGGCCCAGAAGATTGGTGCCCACCGGCTCGCCGACGACGGCCTCTCCGGTGCCCGCGTCTGCCTGGCTGGGCATCCGGTCCAGGGCCAGCTCGATCCTGATGTCGATGTCCCCCGTGACGTCCAGGGCGGTGGAGGACGGGGAGACGAGCTGGGCGCCGGGCACGTCCGGCATCTCCAGGTACCGCGACGGGCCCTGCACGTAGGCGCGCAGCGGGGTGTTCCTGCCGATGATCCCGTGCAGGTCCGAGCGCGGATTCCTCGGGCTGTAGCGGCCGGTGCGGTTGTCGATCAGCACCTCGCCTTCCGCGGGGTCGGGCTCGGTGGCCTCCTCGGGCCGGCCGCGCTTGATGGCGGTCTGCTGGGTCTCCCGGGTGTCCGAGGTGATGTCCAGCCACTGGGTGCCGTCCCAGATCTGGTACAGGTGCCCGAGCGGGCCCTGTGGCCACGTCGTCACGACCGTCCCCTTCCGAGTGCTGCCTGGACGTTGCCGCCGGAGATCCGCCGGATCTCCCCCCGCAGCGGGTCCACGAGGAGCTTGGCGACGGTCTTGCCGTCGAGGTGGAGCGCGATGTGGATCGGGGGTCCGCCGCCGGCCCCGGCCGGGACGGTGCCCGAGGGGTGGACGGCGGCGCCGCGCGGCAGGGAGACGACCTCCGCGCCGCGCTCGCCCACGACGGCCAGGCCGCCGCGGGTGATTGCGCCGCCCGACGCGAGAAGCGGGATGTTGGGCGTCCCGAGCGTGAACGACGGGATGCCGACGCCCATGAAGCTCCCGCCGCCGACCGTGAACGACAAGTTGTTCCAGCCGCGGATGATGCCGTTCACGGCCGAGCGGAATCCGTTGGTGACGCCGTTCCACATTCCGCTCGCGGCCGACGTGATCCGGCCGGGCAGGCCGCGGACGAAGCCGACGACGCTGTCCCAGTTGTCCATGATCAGACCGGCCGCGATCCCGAACGGGCCGCCGAGGATGGACAGCAGGAGCGGCCAGTGGGCGGTGATCCACCGCCACACGCCCATGGCCGCGCCCTTGATCGCGCCCCACGATGCTTCCCACGCGGTCTGGAACCACGTCGTTTTCGTGGCGATCACGACGATGATCGCGATGAGGGCGACGATCCCCGCGATGATCCACGTCATCGGGTTGGCCCAGAACGCCGCATTCAGCAGCGTCTGCGCGCCCGCCCAGGCCATCGTCGCCACCTTCGCGACTGTCTGGTACGCCGTCCACGCCATCGTGCCCGCTTTGACGAGGAGGATCGCCCCGGCCAGCGCACCCAGCGTGATCAGCACGGGCCGCATGACGCCCTGATTCTGCAAGCCCCAGGCGGCGATGCCGCCCGAGATCTGGGCGAGCTGCATCAGCGCGCCGCGCTTGAACTGCTCCAGCGCGCGGGCGGGGTTGTCGGCGAGGGTCTCCGCCGCCCGGTCGGTCGCCCCGGCCACGCCCTCCAGTTCCATCGCAGTCAGGCCGCCGGCCTCGGCCAGGCCCATCAGCGCGGCCTGCGCGTCCTCACCCGGGCCGCCCATCAGCGCCCCCAGGAGCATGACCCGCTCCGTCTCGTTCCCCACCTCGGACAGCGCCTCGATGACCTCATCGAACGCGGCCGTGCCGCGGCCGGTGTTGACCATCTCCTGAATCTCCGACACGTTCAGGCCGAGGTCTTCCAGCGGTTCGGACACCGCGTCGGTGTCACCGATCCGAAGCGTGAATTCCTTGACCGCGTCGCCAAGTTTGTCGAGCTGGAAAATGGGGTTTTCCGCGCTCGCGGCGAAGAGGCCCATCATCTGAGGGCCGGTCACGCCCAGCCGGGAGAAGAATTCCCCGTACTCCGTGATGAGCATGGGCAGTTCGGACGCCAGGGTCGCCGGCAGCTCCTGCGCCGCCGCGGTGATCAGGTCGAACGCCTCGGTGCCGGTCTCCGCGAGGTCGTTGCGGATCAGGATCCCGGCGGCTTCGGTCGCCTCGGCCAGGTCGTACTCGAACGTCTCACTGAGTGCGAGGGCGCGGCGGGTGACGGCCTCCAGGCCGCCCTCGGCCTCGGAGGTCTCCCCGATGGACTGATACACCCCGCGGATGGCCTCGTTGACCGTGGCGGTCGAGTCGCCCCACGCCTGCGTGTAGAGACTGGCGGAGACCCGGGACAGCTCGGCCGCCTCGGCCGGACCCAAGGCGAGCTGCGCGGCCAGGCGGTCGTTCGCCGCGGAGACGTCCAGCTCCTGGACCAGCCCGGCAGCCAGACCGGCGGCGACGCCCGCGCCGATCGCCGGGGCTGCCGCGTCCACCCGCTCCCGGATCCGCTGCAACGCCGCGCTCGCCTTGTCCTTCGCGACAATATTGAAAATCAGAGAGGTGTCCGACGACACGGGTCACCCCCTCTTCAGTTTTTCCGCGGCCTCACGCTGGGCCTTGTCGTAGGCTTCGAGCCATTCCAGGGCCCGGTCGGCTTCCTCGACGGTCAGGAGCGCCCATTCCCAGGGACGGATACCGAGCAAATGCGCTGCGTTGCCCAGGTGTTTTACTCGGCGATCGGCCGCTGGGCTTTTCCCGTTTCCTCGGTGTCGTCCCAGGCGGTCTCCAGCTCCTTGTCGATCCGCTCCAGGGTGATGGCCAGCTCGTCGCCCTTGAGGTTCGCCAGGGCGTCCTTACGCTGAAGGAGCCATTCGGAGCGGGAGTACTCCAGGCGCACCTCGTCCCATTCGAACTGGACGTCTTCCCACTTGATGCCGGGGTGGTCGCGGCGCAGGAACGTGAACAGCAGCGCTCTCCGCGCCGTGCTGTTGCCGCGCAGCACCTTGGTGGTCCACTCGGCGAAGTCGAGCCCGGTTCGCCGCTCGATCGCCTCCCGCTCCATGGTGTTCAAGCGGCGGAAGTCGTACTTCCAGCGGGTGGGCTCGTCCTGCCCTTCGGGCTTGTAGACCAGGTACACGGGTGCTCCTATCCTCGGCCCGCGATTCGCGCGGCCATCGCTTCCATCGCCTTAAGGCACGCCTTGCGGTAGGCGTTCAGGCGGCCGTCCATCGCCCGGTCGAACCAGTCGACGCGGCCGGTCTGGGTGCGCCAGGTGCCGTTGCCCCAGGACTGGGTACGCCAGCCGCCCTTGGCCTGGGTGCGCTTGGGAGCATTGGCGAAGCCCCTGATCCCGGGGATCTTCCGGGACTTGACGCGGGCGCCGGTCCACCTCCCGCCCAACTTCACCTCGGGCTTGATGCGCTTGGCGATGCTGGAGCGCAGCGCCGGGGACGTGCCCGGCCCGGCCGAGGACATCGCCATGATTCCCGACTTGGCGAGGGCCGCCGCGGGCTTCAGCTCCTCCCGGAGGTTCTTCGCCAGCTCCTTTCGGAGCGCGGCTCCGTCCTCCTCCTCGCGCAGGCGGCGCACGAGGCCGTCCAGGCCCTCGGCCTGGACCTCGACGTCCAGCAGCGGCGGGTCCTCGGCCATCAGGACACCCCCGGGTCGCACACGAGGAGGTCCCGGCCGCGGGCGTCGTACCAGGACCGGAGAGCCGAGGCGACGACGCCGCGAACCTCTTCCTCGACGTCGTCGGCGTACATCCGCTCGCCGTCTCGCCTGGGCAGGTGCTCGGACGTCCGGACCGTGAACGACACCCGGACATCGCGCAGTTCGGCGCTCACGAGGTCGCCCTCGTCACAGCGCCGGACGTCGGGTAGCTGACGCCGACGGACGCCTCGTCGCCGATACCGCCCTCGATCGGCGACCACTTCTTGATCAGCACGTTCCCGGAGTAGGCCGGGTTGGAGGTGCCGACGGCGTCCTGCGTCAGCCGCGTGCTGAAGGGCACGACGGTGCCGAGCAGGGGCCACATGATGCTGTCGATCTGGCCGGCGGCGACGTCCTGGAGGAATTCGATGCCCAGTTCCCCCGACTTGAGGCCGCCGAGGACGACCTTCCAGCCGAGGCTGCTGTAGGTCGTGACGTCCTTGTCCTCGACCTCTACCGAGAGTTCGGCCTTGCGGGTGTAGGAGGACAGGTCCACCGAGTTGATGGAGAGGAACTGCGCGGTCAGGACCATCATCGGCATGGGGTAACCCCCTTCAGGGCATGGGTGATTGCCCGGTCCGCACACGGCCGGGAGGAGTTGAGTATGAGTCAGGCGATGCCGAGCGCGGCGGCGAACAGGAACGATGGCGACGTGCCGGTGATGGTCCAGGCCAGGCGCCACCAGGTGTCGGTGATCGCGGTCCCGTCCGTCCGGGCCGTCTGGCCGCCGGGCGCGGTCGCCGCGTCCAGCGTCAGCCGGGTCGTGGCCGAGGCGAAGGTGTTGCTGTCGTCGGACTCCACGCTGACGGTGATGCTGGGCGAGCTGGTGCCGGCCACCGACAGGACGTGCAGCGAGGCGTACAGCCGCCGCCCCGCGGCGACGGCGCCCAGCTCGACGCCGGTGCTCGCGCCGTCGGCGGTGCGCGCGGTGCCGGGCGGGTGCTCGATCACTCCGCGCACCAGCGGCCACGCCGACTTGGCGCCGCCCTGCCACGGGGCGACCTCGCCCACGGCCTCGCCCAGGGTGTAGCTGCCGCGCATGGCGCGGGTGAAATAGGCCAGGTCGCCGACCGCGGAGTCGCGGGGGCAGACGGTCCAGGCGCCGACTCCGCCCAGCTCGGCCCAGGAGACGTCATCGACCATGCCGGGGTCGCCGGCCTCCCACTGTCCCTCGCCGGTGATTTCCGCCGAGGCGAGGCCGCCGAGGACTTCCTTCCAGCCGTCCGGAGAGCGGTAGTTCGTGACCTCCTTGTCCTCCACCTCGGCCGACAACTCGATCTTGTTGGAGCGGCCCGAGAGGTCGGCGCCGCCGGTGAACAGGCGCGCGTTCAGCAGGACGAACGACATCTCAGCCCTCCCCGATGACGCGGATGATGATCTCGGCCCCGACGTACTGGGTGCCGGCGTGCTCGTACCAGCGGTAGCCCTGGATGCGGGTGACGTGGAGGTCGTGCGCCAGGCCGCCCAGGGCGTACTCGCCTGCGTCGCCGCGCGCCACCTCTATCGCCGCCTTCAGCGACGCGGGGCCGGAGCCGGAGAGCATCGCGTCGAGCAGGCGCTGCCCGGCCCGGTCGTCCTGCCGCCCGACGAGCAGCCGCGAGGTGAACTCCAGCTCGTCCAGCGCCCGGCCCATCGCGCGGTCGAAAGTCGCGTCGTACTCGGCGACGAAGTAGTGCGGCTCCGTGATGCTGTCCGGCACGAACCCGGTGCACGTCAGGGCGCGGACGCCAGCCGGGAGGACGACTGCGCGGGCGGCGTCCGCGATGGCCTCGCGGACAGCGGAAATCTGCACGAGGTGCCCCCTTATCCGAAGCCGTGGAGGATCAGGCCCTCGATCAGGGCCCACACGTCGGGGTCGCGCCGCGAGAGCCGCACCACGCCCCACTCCGCCGAGCCCGTCACACCCTCCGGGCTGTCCTTGCGGCGGTAGAGGCGGGCGGCCTGGATGAGGGTGGCCTGCACCACCTCGTCCGGCACCTGGGGCCAGCCCCACCGGGCGGTCACCCTCACGCGGGCGCTGGTGTGGTCCCAGCCCCAGGTGCCGCCCGTGCGGAGCAGCCCGGTGACTGGCCGCCCCTCGACCGCGGCGTTCTCAGGGGCGGTCTCCCACCCGGCCGCCGTCGTCCAGGTGGAGCCGGAGCCGGTCTCGACCACCAGCCCCGTGGCGGAGCCGATGTCGTCGGTCAGCAGCAGCTCGCCGTCGTCCTCGCAGAGCAGCCGGCCGCGCAGCCGGTAGGTGCGCGCCACGGGGGCGGGGTCGAGCCAGAACCGGCGCCCGCACGTCCGGTCGATGCTGCGGGAGGCGGCGGTGAGGGCCCGGTTCAGCGCGGCGTCCGCCGTGGTGTCCGCGGTCTCGATGTTCAGCGTGCCCTTCAGCGCCGCGAGGTCGGCGTACTCGTTGGCCACGGCCTACTCCCGGATGATGTTGCCCTCGGCGTCGCGCGGCTTGCGCGGCCGGCCGCGGCGCTTGGGCTGCTCCTGCTCGCCGGGGATCCCGTCCGGGGCGTCGCCCTGGGCGGTCACCGTGTCCTGCGGCGGGGCGGTGGTGGTTTCCTGCGGCGGCGCCTGCCGCCCCGCCGGACCACCCGGGGCGTCCGGATCGGGGCCGGGCTCCGGGCCGGGGTTGTGGCCGTAGTGCCGCAGCTGGGCGTCGACCTGGGCGACGCGGTCCTCATCGCCGCGCCGGAGGTAGCCTGCGCGCTCACGCAGCAGAGCTGCGACCATCCGCTCATCGCTCACTGCCGCCTCCTCACCGGATCCACAGACTGACGCTGTAGGTGACCGACGGGTCCGTGCCTGCGACCGTGGAGGTGACGCGGACGTAGGGGGCTGCCGGCCGTGCCACGGCCACCGCGTTCCCCGCGGCCGTCAGCTGCGGCGCCGAGGAGCCGCCGAGGGCCGACCAGGACTCGCCGTCCGCGCTGGTCTCCAGCGAGCAGTCCAGCGTGGGGGAGGTGCCGGAGGCGGCGGTGCAGTGCACCACCATCAGCACCTCCGTGGCGGTTCCGGCCGCCGCGACGGGGCCGGAGGTGAAGGTGCCGGCTCCGCGGGCGGCCGGCGGCAGCGCGGTGTCGGCCAGTACGGGCTTCAGGCCCATGGTCATGACTCCTGTCGGGGGTAAGCCCCCGTGGCCCCGCCCGCAACCGGCGGGGCCCCGGGGACAGCCGGATTAGAAGGCGGGCGAGACCAGACCGGTGCCGGAGACCTTCTGCATGCCGTTGACGTAGCGCTGGAAGGTGTAGGCGAAGTACTGGTAGGCGACGAGCTGGACGCCGAGGGACCCGGCCTGCGGCTGCTCGGCGCGGATGAACATCGGGCCGGCGTCGTCCTCCCACAGGTGGCACTCGTTGCGGGGGACGACGTACAGCTCGTCCTCGTTGGTGCCCGCGCCGAGGTTGATGGGGATGTTGTTGTCCACGATGACGACCAGGCCGCACGGCAGCACACCGCGCGGGCCGGAGGCGTAGGAACTGTTCGGGTCGGCGACCGCGCCGGCCTGCACAGGGAGGTTCGTCCAGTTGACCAGCGGCCAGGTGGAGGACATCTGGCTGGAGAGCCAGTACCAGCGGCGGGAGTGCATGATGGCGTGCGTCGGCGCGCCCATCGCCAGGAGGTTCGCCTCCACCCCGGCCGCCGCCCCGAGGATCTTCGGGTACATCTCGGCGCCGGTGGGGTCGGCGTCGGTGTAGGTCACCGCCTGCGCCACGTTCGTCATGCCGGTGGACGCCTCGGTCAGCAGGGTGGCATCCAGCGTGGTGGCGACCCGGTTGAAAAGGTCCTGCATCGTGACGTCCTCGATGCCATTGCCGCGGTCGATCGCCTGCCGGCTCACGGTCTGCTGCCCGGCCGCGGTCTTCACCGGGACCGACAGCGGGGTGTCGTCCATGTTCTGCTCGGACACCGCCGAGTTCTGCGACGCCTGGATTCCCGCGCTGGAGGAGGTGGTAATCCGCGAGATCTCGATCGACATCCCGGACTCCGGCAGCGGGTGCGAGTTGCACACGTCCGCGAAGGGCCGCAGCGCGGCGGTCGCCGGGGCGTACATGTCGGTGAGGTACTGCGGCACCGTCAGGCCGGAGAAGTTGCCGGTGCCCACGGCCCGCTGGAGGGTCTGGGCCCGCTCCACCTGCTCCTCGTGCATGTGCCGCGCCAGGCGGTGGGCCGCCTCGACGTCCTGGAAGAGGAACTGGCGGCTCACGTCCATCAGGAACTGCTTGCCGAACCGGTCGGTGTCCTGCCGGTAGGTGCGCTCCTCGGTTCCGACTCGGGCGACCTGGTCGTAGGACGGGCGCCGCACGCCGGTCGGCTCGGTCTTCTTCGCGGCCTCGGCGCGCTCCATCTCCTCGGCCTTGATCCGCTGGGCGTTCTCCAGCTTTCGCTGGATGCCCTCGATGTCGGCCTTGGACTGGTCCCGCTGCGAGAACAGCTCGGCGACCCGCTCGTCCTCCTCCACGGAGAGGTTGGAGCGGCCGTCCTGCTGCGCCTTGGCCAGGATCAGCTCGACTTCCTTGGCGGCCTTCGTCCGCCGCTTCTGCGCCGCCTCCAGCTCGACCTCGATGCTGGCGATCAGCTCGTCAATTCCGGGCATGCCCGTGTGTCCTTCCGGTAGATCAGGGTCAGGTGTCAGCGCGACCGGCCGCAGCCCGGGGCATCTGCCGGGCGCGTGCGGGTCCCGCCTCCGGGCGATCTGCCGGACGGCGTGCTGATGGTCAGGGGTGGTGGTGCGCTCAGTCCTCGGTGTCGATGAGGAGCTTGGTCCGCAGGAGCGCGATGGAACGGCCCTGCCGGGCCGGGGCCGCCGGGGCGGGCGCCGTCGCGGGCGCGGCCGGCGGGGTACGCAGCGCGGGCGCGGCCGGGGCCGGGCCCGGGGCGATGTCCGCCCGCCGGGCGAGGAGCTGGTACGCCTCGCGGGCGGCCAGCGTCGGCAGCGCCGGGATCAGCTGAAGCAGCTCCCCGGACCGCGCCGAGACGGAGGTGTGGGGGTTGGCGCCGTAGGTGACCGGGCCGACGTCCCCGCGGTCCAGGTCGAAGCCGTTGATGCGGTACTCGGTGTAGTCCGGGGACCACTGCCCCTCGGTGATCCGGAACATGAACGACTGCTCGCGCACGTCCGAGTCCTCGATCGCCTGGACCAGCAGCTGAACGTCCGAGCGCTTGGGGTTGAGCCAGGCGCGCTGGCCCAGGCCCGCAGCGTCCGCCCACAGCTCCAGCCTGCCGTTCCGAGTGGACGCCATCGGCGTCCCCGCGTGGTTGAAGCGGAAGACGACCTCGGGGTCGGCGGCCAGCGTCTCATCCGCCGCGCCCGCCGAGACGATCTCGGTGTAGGGGCCGTACCAGTCCCACATCTCGTACCCGCGCTCGAACGCCGAGGCGTAGCCCTCGACCTGGTACCACTCCATCCCGTCCTCGCGCACGGTCTTCTTCGCGCGCAGCTGCGAGCCGAACCGCAGCTCGGGGGACTCGGGCCGGTCCCGGGGAAGGGCCATGGGGGTGGAGCCGGCCGCGGCCTGCCGCGCCGCGGCGGCCTGCGCCCGCAGGGTGGCCATGTCGCTCATGTGCTTGCTCCTGTCGGTGCCGTGCCCCCGCCGGCGCCGGCCGGTGCGGGAGTCGGGGTGGTCGGGTTGCGCTGCCCGAAGAGGCGGTCGAACTCCGCCATCTGGGATTCGGTGAACGGCGGCCGGTCCTCCAGCGCGCGGGCCTCGGAGGGCGCCAGCACGCGGGAGTTGATCTGCGTCGCGATCGTCGCCGCGCGGGCGGCCGGGTCCATCCGCAGCAGTGCATCCGAGTTGAGCTTCACGAACCGCGGCCTGGACGTGAGAGACGACAGCGCGTCCTCGCGGCGGATCACCGCGGGCCCCAGGTGCATGATCAGGAACTGCAAGTTGCGCTGCGTGATGCTGGCGTAGGTGACGGAGGAGCCGGCCACCGCCGCGTCGATGAGGTCGCCGGGGCAGTCGAAGAACCTGGCGATGTCGCCGATGCTGAACCGTTTGGCCTCGATCCACTCGGTTCCGCTGTTCTCGGCGGCGATCATCTTGTACTCCCAGTCCGCCCCCGTGACGAACAGGTCCCGGTTGGCGACCGCCGCCTTGAACCGCTGCTTCGTCTCCGCGGCCTGCTTGGGCTCGATGGTCTTGGCCGTGTTCTTCAGGTGCGCGCTGGGGATGGCGCCGTTGCCGAACCAGTCCCTGGCGAAGTCCTGAATGGTCAGGTACTCGCCGATGGACCATGCGGCGTAGGCCACCGGGGACAGCCCCACGTGCAGCCCGGACAACGTGTACTGCTTTTCGTGCCACACGTTCTCGGGCTCGAACGTCTCGCCGCCGACCTGGTACTTCAGCTGCCCCTTGCGGCAGCGCACCATCACCTCCGCCAGCGGCACCAGGTCAATCCTCGCGGGCAGCCCCAGCCCGTCCCGCGAGGTGATCAGCCCCACCGCGTTGCCCGCCCGGTCCAGGTCCACCTGCGTGGAGTACAGCCATTCCTGCATGCCCACCCGCTCCCCGCCCGGGGTCACCAGAACGGGTGGCTTGGGCACCTCCACCTGGATTCCATCCACCCAGCGGTAGACGTCCACCGGCATCGTGGAGACCAGATTGGCCCGCAGCCGCAGGCACGCCCACACCGCGCTGTGCCTCATGGCAGTGTCGTTCGTGACCACTGCCGTCCCGGCCGCCGCAGCAGGCCGGGGCGGGATCAGCTGGTCGGCGCTCTGCCCGGAGTAGGCGCGGGCGCGCGGGCGGGAGAACAGGCTCATCCGCCACCGCCCCTACCCGCCGCCGGGGGCTGCGCGCGGGCGGCCACCCAGGACCCGCCCAGCACCACCGCCCCGGCCACCGCCAGCGACCCGCCACCGATCACCGGGGCCAGCCCGGCCGCGGCGCCGGCGGCCACCAGCAGAAGCCCCAGCACGTCCAGCGCCGTCGTCACCACCTCACGCACACGCGCCCCCTTCCCTAGTACACCGAGTCCAGGACGTCGTAGTCCTCCGTCACCGCGGGCAGCCGCGTCAGCAGCGCCCACCGCGCCCACACCACCGCGCACAGCGGACTGATGTCCGTCAGCGACGACGTGCGGTGCAGCACCCATGCATCCCCCACCGACCGCGTCCGGGCGCCGGTCACCGCGGCGGTGAGCGGGGCCTGCTCGATGTGCATGACCTGGTCCTGCTTCACCGCGTCCGCCCACTGCGCGCACGCCTCGACCTGATCGCCCGTGCGCAGGATCGCCAGGTCCCCGCGCTGCGGGTGCTCGGCGTCCTCCGGCGTGTCGATCCCTGCGGCCACCAGGTCATTGATCAGGCTGGTGGCCGGCGAGCCGGTTGCCGCGACGGCCACTGCGACCGGGCCGTGCAGCCGCCGCAGCCGGACCAGCGCCGGGACCACCCAGTCCGTACCGGCCCGGCGGTCCACCACTTCCAGGTGCAGCAGTCCGTCCCCCCGCACCGACGCGAGCCCGATGGAGGAGTGCGCCCGGTCGGCGGAGACGTCCAGCGCCAGCGCCACCTCGCCACCCGCCCGCGAGCCCGGGTCGGCCCGGCCCGGCCACGCCTTCACCGGGATGTGCGGGTCCTGCGGCGGCGTCGCCTTCCTCGTCCTGTTGAGGTACGCCCGGTCGAACTCCGGAGCCTCCAGCTTGTCCAGCTCGGCGCGCACCGTCGCCTCGTCCACCGTGTGCCCCAGCGCCGGCATGCACGCCCGCCACGTCGCCGGGCTGGTGCGGTCCATGTCGTCCGGCGCGAACCACTCGAAGTACGCGACGGCGGGGAACTCCCCGGTCTCCCACAGTTCTTCGATCAGCTCCCGGCCGCGCTGCCGCTTCCGGTTGAGGTAGGCCGACTTCTCCGTGCCGCCCGCCGATGCCCACCACAGCTGAGCCTTCGGCCGGGTCAGCATCGCCGGGGACATCGCCTGCTCCAGCCGGTCATCCTCGTGCGCGAACGCCTCATCGATGACACCAAGATCGAGGGCGGGACCGTGGCCGGCCTTCTCCGTGTTCGAGGTGATCCCCAGCTTCGAACGGGTCGAGGTCCAGATGATCGCCTCGTTGCCGTTGTTCTTCCGCGTCCGGTACTTCCCCGCCAGCGAGCTCGCGTCCAGCGTCTCGATGAACTCGTCCTCCCACCGGGTACGCGCCATGCCCCGGGTCTGCGCCGCGTACACGACGTTCTGCCGCTTCCAGGCTGCGATCCGGTGCGTCATCACGCCGAGGATCTGCTGCGTCTTCCCCTGCTGCCGCGGCACGGACAGTCCGACCTCGCGGTAGGCGAACCGGTCCGTCGCCGGGTCGATCTCCAGCGCCACGTCCAGGACGTACCGCTGCCACGGCATCGGCGGATACCCGAGCCTGGTCATGATCTTCGCGACCCGCGGGCCCAGCGTCTTCCGCTCCGGCCGCCGCGGCGTGCCCCACCACGGCGGGCACGTCAGCCCGTACCGCTCGTGCAGGTCCGCGGCGAAGCTACTCGGGGGAGTCCAGGTCTCCGAGGTCGTCGTCATCGTCGTCGGCCCGTCCTTCCAGCAGCTGCGTGAGGGTCTGCCGCAACTCCCGGGTCAGCTGTGCGAGCTGCCGGCCGTCCTCCCCGCCGCCGGCGTCGATCTCACGCGCGAGCGTGTAGGCCATCTCCGACAGCGACGGCTCGACGCCGACCAGGTCGCCCAGCTGCTCGATGTCCTCGCGCACCGCGCTCTCCACGGGGCCCCGTTCCCGGTCCATGACCACCGCCCCCGTCAGCTCTCGCCCGGGTCGGGCAGCTCGTACAGGTGCCACACCAGGCCCTCCGGGGTCCGCTCCGTCGTCCCGCGCCAGCGGGCGCCGGGCGGCAGCGGGTGGCCGGTGCCGAACACCTGGAACGTCCGGGGCGTGCCCGGCTCCTCCAGGGAGCCCTCCGCCCAGAACTGGACGACGTGCGGCGCGTCGGGCCCGAAGCCGAGCCGGATCGCCGAGACGTGCACCGGGTCGCCTCCGATCGCGATGCGCTGCGGCGTGTCGTTCACGTACACCCGGTAACTGAGCATGCGGCGCACCGTCATCGGCCACCCTCCGTGCAAGATCATTCCCGGGGGCATCGGCCCGGGGAGAGAAAAAGAAAAGGTGGGCGCGGGGCTGCGAAATGTCCGATTTCTAAAAATCCGGGCGCCCGGGCCAGGCCGGGTCAGCCCGCGTACCAGTCACGCGACGTGTTCAGCCTCGTGACCTGCGACAACGGCCGATCCGATTTCTCGTTGTTGCACTTCCGTCCGCAGGTCGGGCAGCCCGCCACCCCGTGGATGGGGGCGAGGTTGTCCGGGTCCAGCCGGGCGCCGCCGCGGGCGACGGGCACGAGGTGGTCCACGGCGTCCGCGCGGCCGTGCCCGCACAGCAGGCACACGTCCGACTCGGCCAGCACGCGGGCGCGGACCTGGCGGTAGGCGTAGCTCGTCAGCTCGGTGCGCTTGGCCACCGGGCGTGCCTCCCTCCGCGGGCCAGGGGGGTGGGGGGTAGGGGGGAGGTCAGGTCGAAGGGGCCCGCGTTTCGGCGTTGCTCGCGCCCAGGGTGGGGGCGGACCGGTACCTGCCTTGCGTTGCCGGGACGAGGTGCCCGTCCTCAGTGCGCTGGAGGTGTGCGCCGCAGGCGGTGCAGTAGTGGAGCGCGTCCGGGCCGTCAGCGAAGGCGCTGGTGTCGGTGGTCTCCGGGTGCGGGCAGACCTCTTGGGCGTGGGTGGTTCGGGCCTGGGTGGCTTCGGGGCGCGGGACCCATCCGGTGTCGAGGCCGCAGGTGCAACTGGTGCGGGCGTGGGAGCCGGGAGCGTAGCGCGCCCACCCGTCCTTCGGGGGCAGGTCGAGGACTTCGCGTTCGAAGGTCAGCTTGTGGTCCGTGGGCATGGGCTGTTCCTTCCGGTGGTGTGCTGCGGCCCCGGGCTCCTGCTCGGTGCCCGGGGCCGCGGCCCTCCCTCGTCCACCCGCCACGGTGGTCTGTGGTGTGGTTCTACTCGGCGGGGACGTCGCCCGTGTACCACACGGTGGTTTCCCCGAGGGTTATGCCGTACTCCAGGGCGGTGCCGGGGTCCCCGGCCGTGGTGACGGGGCAGGCCGCGGCGCGCCATGTGGAGTCGGCGCCGGCCTGGATGAGGCCGGGGGGCATGTCGGTGATGCCCTGGAACTGCTCGTAGGTGGTGGGGTTGCCGTCGAGCTGGCACTGGTGCATGGCGTAGGCGGCGGTGTCTGTGTCGGCGTCGCCGGTGTTGGTGGCGGTGATGGTGATGAGGGCGTAGGGGTTGTTGTCGTCGAAGTTGGCGTAGTCGTTGGGGGCGAAGATTTCGGTGATCTCTGCTGTGACGTTCAGGCCGGCGACGGTGTGGGTCTGGCCGAAGGGCAGCGTGTCGGGCTGTTCGGTGGCGGAGGCGGCTGGGGGTGGGGTGTTGCCGTCGGTTCCGTCGTCGGAGCTGCTGCACGCGGCCGTGCCGGTGGCGAGGAGGAGGGCGGCCAGGGTGGTGGCGGTGCGGGTTCGTGTCATAGGGGTCAGCATGTCGCCTGCGTGGGGCGAGTGTTGACTGTGTGATCACGTTGTGACCGGACGCTAGCGGATGGCGGCGAACAGGGGCACGTAGGCCGAGTTCGAGCCGGGGGTGATCGGGGCCGGGAGCGCGGCGTTCGCGTCTCCGTTGTACGCGGCGCGGTAGGTCTCCGGGGTGAGCCCGATGTTGGTGAGGGCGGGGCCGCCGCTGGTGCCTGTGCCTCGGGGGATTTGCGGCCCGGTGCCCCCGTTGAAGAGGACCGCGGCCCAGTACAGGCCGCTGGCCAGTGCGCCGACGCTCAGGGGCAGGGTCTTGGCGCCGGCGCTGCTCATGTCCGTCTCGGCTGCGGCCTGCGCGAGCCGTGTGCCTGCGGCGGAGTAGAGCCCGATCCAGCACTGACCGGCGGTCGGGCTGGTGGCGGCGACGGAGACGTACCAGTCGAGCGCGGCCGGGGTGAGGGCCGCCGGGAGGTAGAGGCCGGAGAGGTACAGGCGGCCGGACTGGAGCGCCAGCGTGGTGGAGCAACTGTCGGGGTTGATGCTCCACGCGGTGTAGCCCTGGCGGGCGGGGGCCCAGGCGGCGTCTGCGCCGGCGGGGCCGGTCGCTCCGGTGGCACCGGTTTCGCCTTGTGGGCCGGTTGCTCCGGTCGCCCCGGTGGGTCCAGTGGGGCCTTCGGGGCCGGGCACGGTGATGTAGTCGCCCAGCGCCGGGTCCACGGGCGCGAGTTCGGCCAGCGCGACGCTTGGGCCGAGGTCGCTGGTGAGGAGGAGGCTGTAGGTGCGGCCGGGGGCGTCGTCCGCCTGGTCGTGCACGCGGTAGGTCCACCCCGTGGGGGTGATGCCGGGGCTGTCCGCGCACAGCAGTGTCAGGCCGGGCGTTCCGGCGGCGCTGGTGAGGACGCCGTCGATCCAGCGGCCGGTGACGGGGCCCTGTACGGTCTGCCCGTCGTCGGCGGCGGTGACGGTCTGGGTGTGGGTCTCGGGGACGAGGGTGATGGCGCCGCGTACGGGGGTGCCGTCGGGGTGCGTGCGCACGTCGGTCAGGACGACCGTGGTGGCGCCGGGGGGCAGGGGCATCGGGCACCTCCCGGGCGGTCCGGACATGCGGAAGGCCCCGCTGGTGGGCGGGGCCTCCTGGTGGCTTTGGTGTCCGGGCACGCCGGACTTGCGGCCCAGTGTGCGGCATGATCGCCGACCTGTGCAAGTCAGGGGCTGGTCCGTTCCACGGCGTCGAGGTAGGTCTGAGCGGCGGCGCGGTCCTCGGCGGTGAAGCAATCCGGGTTCTGGACGGCGGTGTTGGCGGCGACGGCGGTGTAGAACCTGACCTCGATGTCGTCTGCGGGGGCCGAGTCGGCGTCGTCCAGGGCGGCGCGGAAAGCTGCCTGGGCGTCTTCGCATGCGGCGTTGCCGGAGGCGTCCGCGGGCGCGGTGGCGCGGCCCACGGCGAAGCCGGCGGCGGCGACGAGGGCGAGCGCGGTGGTCAGGAGCGCCCGGTCGAGGACGCGGCGGCGCGGGGGTGGCTCGGTTCTGGCGGGGTCGTCGGTCATGAGGGGCATCTTCTCGCGGGTCAATGGCGGTTGGGGATGGTGCCGGGTTTCCAGGTGCGGTGGCAGCGGTCGCATTCGACGGCGGGCATCTGGCCGTCGCCGCCGGAGACGATGAGCTGGCCGCCGCAGCCGTCGTGCTGGCGCCCGGTAGGGGTGGTCAGGCGGGCGGTGCGCAGGAGGCGGGTGGTGGTGACGGCGCAGGCGGCGGCGACGTCGGCGATGGCCGTGCGGTGGGCGTCGCGGAGGGGCGCGGCGGGGCCGGGCTGGTTGGTGTAGCGGGCGTTGAGCCAGGTGGCGGCCTGGGTGGCGGTGCGCTGCCCGGTGTAGCGCCAGCGGCGGGCGTCGGCAGCGTCGTGTCCGGCGAGCGCGGCGAGGCGGCGGCCGGTCTCGTCCAGGGAGCTGGCGGGGCGGAAGGGCGCGGCCGGGGGCCGCTGGATCTCGGCGGCGATCTGGTCGGCCAGGTCGACCAGGGCCCGGGTGATCTCCTGCATGGCGTCGAAGACGTCTGCGCGGATGGGGAGGCGCTGGACGTCGCCAACCCGGCCGTCGCCGGTCTCATCCGGCTCCCGGAGGCGCTGGATTCCCATGGAGGGTGGCCAGTCGGTGGCCTGGCGGGCGGTCAGGGCGTCCTCCAGGTCCGGCCAGTGGTCGAGGAGGAGTTGCAGGTGTGTGGCGGCGGGGTCGGTGCTGGTGGGGCTGGTGGCGGTCATCGCGAACGGCTCCTGGCGGTGCGGGTGTACGGTGATTCCGCCGCGTGTTGGAAGGGGCGCCCCGGGCTGGCCGGCCGGGTGGGGCGCCCCTTCGCGTTGGTCAGGAGGTGCCGTCCTCCTCGGCCTCGTTGTCCGCGGGCCCGGTGGCGCCCTCGTCGGTCAGGCGCTGCACGCGCTCGGCGAGCTGCCGCTCGAAGTCCGGGCCGATGCGGGAGGCGAGCGCGAGGAGTTCGGTGACGATGGCGGCGGCGCCGTCCGCGCCGAGGAGGTAGAGGATCTGGGCGCGCTCCGTGCTGCGGTTGATGCGTCCGCCGAGCCACATGGCCAGGACGGTGCCCTGCTCTCCGGCCTCGACCTCGCAGACCATGGAGGCGTCCAGCAGCACGGCGCGGTCGGCGCTGAGGATGACGCCGTGCCGGTCGCGGGGGCCGCCGGGGCCGGCGATGCTGCCGCCGGGGCGGCGCGGGTCGGTCGCCCGCCGGGGCCGGACGGCCTCGTCGTCGGCGGTCTCGTCGCTGGCGGGGTCGTCCCAGACGATTTCGGTGGCGCCGTCGTGGCAGCTCCGGCGGCGGATACCGGGGATTCCGGTGCTCCAGAAGGCGTCTGAGTTGTCCTCGCCGCGCCAGTGGACGGTGGCGGTGCCGTCAGGCCAGACAACGCCATCGGCCACGTGGCCGGTGCCGGTGGCGCCGACGACATCGGTGTGGCGCTGGAGGTGGAACCGGCGGGGCAGGTTGCTCATCGGGTGTTCTCCTTCGGGGAGTTGAGGTGGGTGCGGATCTCGGAGACCAGCGCGCAGCCGGCGCACGTGAGGTCAGGCCCGAGCTGGTCGTGGCCGCCTTGGCCGCGAAGGGCGTGGGTGGTCTCGGTGAGGTGGGACGCGCGGCGCAGCAGGGCCTCGGCGGTCTCGGCGCGTTCGCGCCAGCGCTCGGCCTCGTTGTGGGCTGCCTCGTGGAGGCCGAGGCCGACGCGGGCGGTGGTGCGCATCTCGGTCAGCTCGGGTCCCCGCCGCGCCGGGGCGAGAAAGGCCAGCGTCGCGGCGGCGGCGGTGTCGCACGCCCCGGTGCAGTGGGCGGCGTTGGTGCCCTCGCAGATGCTGGTGGCGTGGATGGCTTCGGCGATCTCCTCGCGCAGCCCGTCGGCCTCGGAGGCGGGGGTGATCCAGCCCAGGCCGTGGGCGGCGGAGACGAGGACGGCGGCCTGGTTGATGGTGGTGGTGCGGACCTGGGGGTCGGGGTCGGTGGCCATGGCGGCGGCGAGCGCGGCGGCGGCCGGGCGGGGCAGCTGGCGCAGCAGGCGGGCGTAGGTTCGCAGGCGGGCGGTGTCCCGGGCGGGCGTGGGCGTGGGCGTGGTGGTGGGCTGGTCAGGCACGGGGGGTCTCCTGGGTGCTGGTGGTCGGGGTGGGGCGGGTGGTGATGGCCTGGGTGCCCCACAGGCCGGGGCGGCCGCAGTGCTCCGGGCACAGGTCGTGGCCGGCGCTGTGGTGCCAGCCGTGCCGGTCGGCCGCCGCACGGGCCTGGGCGACGGTGGCGGCGCCGGAGACGAACACCTGGGTGGCGCAAGCGCTGTAGTGCCCCACCCGGTCGCAGTGGAGGGTGACAGTCGCGCTCATCGGCCGGTCGTCTTCCGGCGGGGGCCGCGGAGCTTGCGGGCGCAGTCGGGGCCGGTGCCGCGGGCGCGGGAGACGGCGGAGCGCAGGCGGCGCCCGCACACGGAGCA
Organism: Streptomyces boetiae; assembly: GCF_031845405.1. Taxonomy (NCBI): domain Bacteria; kingdom Bacillati; phylum Actinomycetota; class Actinomycetes; order Kitasatosporales; family Streptomycetaceae; genus Streptomyces; species Streptomyces boetiae. Next base: position 46,041 of record NZ_JAVREN010000008.1, on the reverse strand, counting down.
GTAGGCGCGGCCCGCGCCCGCGGCATCGTCGAGGGGGAGCTGGGCGTTCACCGGCGGCCTCCGGCGGTCCGGTCATGTTCGTGGGCGGCGTGGGCCTGTGCTACGGCGGGGGCGAAGATCGCCGCCAGGGCCTGGGGGGACAGCCCTTTGCGGCATTCGGGGCCGATGCCGAACACCTTGGACGCGTCGTCGTGCAGGGTGCGCCCGCAGTGGCAGCAGCGGATCGCGAAGTCCGCGAACCGGCGGCGCGCGGTGCCGGGGTCGGCTTCAAGGGCGGCCTGTACTCGGGCGAGGTGGGTGTGCGGGCCGTCCAGGCCGCGGCGGTGCTCCTCCAGCGCGGCCTCGGCCTGGAGGAGGGTGAAGTTGGCGGGGGTCAGGTGCGTGGTCATCAGGCGGTCCTCGGGGTGCGTCGGCGGCCGGGGCGCGGCCGGGGTCGGGGCGTGGAGGTTCGGGAGCAGGCGCCGCAGACGGCGCGGGGTGTGCGGCCGGCCAGGGCGATCAGGGCGCCGCCGCAGCCGGGGCAGCGAGTCGGCGCGCCGGGACTGGCCGCCGGGGCGTCGGCGGCTGGCGGCGGCGGGGACTCGGCAGGCGCCGGCGGGACGGCCGGGCCCGGGGCGGTGGGTGGTTGCGGTCCTACAGACACCTCGTCGTGGGGGGTTTCCCTGGGTACCCCTGGGATGTTCGGGGGTGTGTCCCCCGAACCGGTCGGGGGTGTGTCCCCCGAACCCGGTCGGGGGTGTGTCCCCCGAACCTCGTCCGCCCCAACGGGCTCAGGTTCGGGGGTGTGTCCCCCGTTCTGGTTCGGGGGTGTGTCCCCCGAACTCCCGTCGCCCGGGCCGGGGGTGGGTTCGGGGGCGGGTCCCCCGTTCTCCTCGGTCCAGGGCGGGGGTTTGCGGGGGGCGCGGCGGGTGGAGCGCAGGGCCTCGGCGGCGGCGTCCCAGTCGGGGTGCAGGGTCATCACGAGGGCGTAGAGGGTGGAGCGGCCCCGTCCGCGTCCGCCCTCCACGGCCATGACTCCGGCCTCGACGGCGGCGGCCAGGTAGCGGCGGGCGTCCTTCTCGTCCACGCACGCGGCCCCGGCGAGGTCGCGCAGCCGGATCGGGCGGCCGGTGTCGGAGAACCGCAGCTGCCCGGCGGCGTTGGCGGCGGCGCCCGCGGCCTGGAGGATCTTCAGGAAGCCGTCGCGCAGCGGCCGGGGCAGCGCGGGAGCCCAGCGCCAGAACAGGGCGTTCCTCCAGGCGTGGGGGACGCTGCCGGGCGCCGGGCGGCCGGTGCCGTCGTCGGGGTGGGTCACGGGGCTCATCTCGCCGAGGAGGTGCGGGGTGCTGGGGTGCGGCGGGGTGTGGTGGGCCGGCCGTTTGGTGCGGGCCGGCCACCACACGGGGTCAGGCAGGGGTGCCGTTCATGACCGGCTGCGTGATCTGCTCGCCAATGGCCGTGACGACGTCGGCGAACGCGGTGCGCAGGATGTCGCCGGGGCGCTCCAGCTTGTAGCCGAGGCTGAGGGCGCCGTCCCGTCCGAGGCGGTAGCGGAAGCGGGCGCTGACCCTGTAGCCCTCGCTGCCCTCGAACGGGACGAGGCCGATGGTGAAGGTCTCGGGGACGGTGAGCTGTCCCTTCTGCCCGGCCTTCGCGGTGGTGGTCTCCACGAACTGGAACTGGCGCTGCCCGCTGACCAGGCGGGTGGAGGACTGGAATTCGGCCTTGGTGGCGCCCTGGATGGACTGGGCTATCTCCAGCATCTCGGCGGCCGTGGGCTCCAGCAGCTCGGGAAGGTGGTCCTCGATGAATTCCGCGAACTCCTCCTGTCCGCTCAGTTCGCCGTCCTTGGCCAGCCACTGGCGCCAGGCGTCGGTGGTGCGCAGCGCGAGGGTGAGGCGGTGTCCGGCCCAGCGGGGTGCGTCGGCCCGGTGGGCGTCGAGGACGGCGGTGACGGTGAGACGTTCGGCGTCGGCGTAGACCTCGGTGGCGTCGTCGGCGTGCTTGCCGTAGTAGGTAGTGAAGCCGGCGACGTCGCGGACGGTGGTGGTGCCGGTCTTGCGGGTGGGGGCGTCCTTGTACTGGTCGCCGGTGAGGTCGATTTCGCGGACGCCGGCGGGGGTGTTGACGATGTAGTAGCCACCGGGCTGGAGCTGGTGGGGTTCGGCGGCGCGGGTGGCGGTGTCGATGACGGGCTGGAGGCTGGTGTCGGTCACGATCAGGCGTCCTTGAATTCGTTGGTGGTCGGGGCGGTGCGGAACTCCAGGGCCATCTGTCTGGGGTCGTTGCGGGTGGGGCGGCCGTCGTCGTCCACGAAGTAGATGGCGGCGGGCGGGACGCTCTTGGGCGCCTTCAGGGCCGTCTCGACGGAGATGGCCAGGGGGTCGCCCTCGACGTGGCCCTTGGACGGTTCGACGTTGACCTTGATGACGAGGGCGCCCTTGCGGCCGTGCTCGCTGACCGCGGTCAGCAGGGCCGAGAACTCGTCGCTGATGGTCGCGTGGACGCGGCCGTTGAGGTGGCCGACGAGGAACGCGGCGAACTCCGCGGGCTCCGCCCGGTCTTCGCGCGGCTCCCTCGTCTTCGGGCTGGTGCTCATCTGGTGGTGTTCTCCTTCTGGTCGGCCGGGCAGGTGGCCCGGACGGTTGCGGGGGTGCAGGGACAGGTGCGGGCGTGGTCGGTGCGACAGGTTCTGACGAACGCCGGGACCTGGTCGCCGCTGGCGCTGGTGATCTCGCCGCAGCGCAGGCACACGTAGTCCGCGCTCGCGGGCTGGATCTCCACGCCGCGGCGCGTGCGCTGGGCGTCCACCACGTGAAGCCAGGCGGTGACCGTGCGGCGGTCCGGGGCGGTCATGACGGGTCGCCCCGGGCGCTGGCCTCGGCGCTGCGGCGGGCGAGCGCCTTGCGCTGCGCGGGGGTGAGCCCGCCGTAGATCCCGTACCTGTGGCCTCCGGCCTCAGCTTTCATGGCCAGGTCGAGGCAGGCGTCGCGGACGGGGCAGCCGCGGCAGACGGCGGCGGCCGTGGCCCGCACGGCCCCCGCCTCGGAAAACCAGACATCCAGGTCTCTGCCGCGGCAGGCGGCCCGCTCGCTCCAGTGCCCCCGCCCGCTGTCCGGGGGGCGCGGCGCGGCGGCTCGTCCGCGGGCGAGGCGGGCGGCAGCGTGGCGCTGGAGGAGGAGCTGCTGTTCACGGCGCACGGTCTCGGTGCTGACGCCGACGGCGGCGGCGACGGCGCGGCGGTCCTGGCCGGCGGCGAGGAGGCGGTGGATCTCGGCGCGGCGGCCCGCCCGGGACGCGGCCCGCTGTGCGGCGCGGTCGGCCTCCGCCTTGCGCAGGTGCTTGAGGTCGCGCCAGACGGTGGAGGGGCTGATACCGAGGTCGGCCGCGGCCTGCCGGTGGGTGCGGCCGGCCGTGAGGCGGAGGACGAGCTGGGCGCGGCGCTCTCGCGGGTCCGTCAGCGAGGCGGTGCGGGCACGGGTCACGGGGGTCACCTCCGGGTGGTGCTGGTCGAGCTGGCGAGGGCGTGGAGGCGGGCGGCGAGCGCGGCGATGCCAGCGGCCTCGGCCGGCTCGCCGGGGCCGAGCGCGGTCAGGGCGTTGGCCAGGGCGCGGCCGGCGGCGATCAGGTACAGCCGGTCCGCGCCGGTCAGGTGCCCGGCGTTCGCGGCGCGCGCCGCCGCGCGGGCGGCGGCGGTCAGCTGAACGGCCGCCGGGTGCACGCCCGGGTGCGCCCCGGACGGTGTGTCCAGCGCCGAGGGGGTGGCGGCGGGCGGGGCCGGTGTGGGGCCGGTCCCGCCCGCGCGCCGGGCAGGCGGCGCGGGCCGCGCCACCTGCGTGGTGGTCAGCAGCGCGGCGGCGGCGCGCACCGCCGGGCCGCGGGCGGCCCGCGCCACCCCGGTCGCCCGCGTGGCGGCCCGCTTGCCGAGGCCGCGCAGCGCGGCCGTCAGCGCGCCACCCCGGGGCGGAACGGCCGGGGCGCGCTGCGCCACTACCTCGGCGGGGCGCGCCGGGGCGGTGGCGCGGGGCGGCTGGGGTGCGCCGACCGGGTCCGGGTCCTGCGGCGCGGGCTCCGGCGCAGCCGGGCCAGGCGCGGCGCTGGCCTGCGGCGGCGCGGGTGGCGCGGCCTCCGGCGCGGAGGCGCGTTCCTGTTCGGCGAGCCATTCCAGGTCGCGCCGGACGGTGCCCTGCCCGACGCGGAGCCGCCCGGCGATGGCCCGGCCGGAGTGGCCGCTGGCGTGGAGGCGGGCGACCTCGGCGCGGCGCGCCGCCACCACCTCGGCGCGGTCCCGGCTCACCGGGACACCTCCGGCCAGGCCACGCGGTCCAGGCGGTCGCGCTGCGCGGCGGGGAGGCCGAACAGCGGCGCGCCGAGCCGGTCCAGCCCGGCGGCGCGCAGCCACCACGCGTCGCACTGGTTGTCGTCGGCGAACTCGGCGCCGGCGCGCTTGAACGCGGCCAGGGCCATTGCGGTCTTGTCGCCGCTGCCCTTCCCGGTGGCGTACGCCTTGAGGGTGGCCGGGGCGACGGTGACGTAGGGGGTGCCGGTCTCCAGCAGGACCGCGCGGGCCACGCCGTGGACCATGCCGGTGATCCCGGCCGCCATCGCGTGCTTCGGCAAGTCCTCGATGACGACGAGGTCCACGCCGTCGGTGATGCTGACGGCGTCGCGGACGGCCAGGGCGATCGTCAGCAGACGGCGGTCCCCGGCCGAGGCGCGCGTGCGGACGGTGGTGGTGGAGCCGTCCGCCTGGGCGATGCCGGTCCCGGTGAGGGAGAGGTCCAGGCCCACGACGGCCGGGGGGCGCGCGGTCACCGCCGCTCACCTCCCGCCGGGTGGTCGGTGCGGGCGAGGACGACGCCGGGGATGGCGCCCTGGACGCCGGGCCCGATCGGCACGGCCACGGCCACCGCCGGGGCCTCGGTGGCCCGGCGGCGGGTGCGCAGCACCAGCAGGCCGAAGGCGGCGGCGAACGCGGCGATCCAGGCGCCCAGGATGATCAGCGCGGTCGTGATCATGAGGTGCCCTTCCTGCGCGCCACGCGCTGCTGCTCGTAGAGGCGGGCCGCGTTCCTCGATTCCGGGCACGGCCTCTCGCGGCGGCGGATGTGGCGCAGGTACGCCCTGTGGTCTCCCTCGCAGCAACGGCCCGGGGCCTGCACAGCCACGGCCTGAACGTCCGGGACCTGAGGGCCCCGGCCCCAGGTGGTGCCGGGCAGGCCGCGGACGTCCGCGAGGGCCTGGGCGTAGAGGGCGCACCAGCCCGCGCAGTAGATACGGGGCGGGTGGCCGGCGTGCGCGGGGACGCGGACCATCCCGGCCGGGAGGGGGCCGCGGGCCGCGGCCTCCTGCCCGCACCGCTCGGCCGTGCACGGCGCGCTCGGGCGGGCGATGACGCGGCCCGGCGCTGGCTCCCCGGCCAGGCCGCCGTTCCACGCCCGCTGTCCGGCCGTCGCGGACGACTTGGGGCTCACAGCTCCTCACCCGCCCCGGCGGCGTCGGCCTGGGTGGCCTCGGCCATGCGGCGCAGCCGGTAGGCGACGCAGCGCGCGCCGCGGGCAGCCTGGATCCCCGCTACAGCCTCGATGCGGTGCCCCTCTTCATGGGCGACCTCGTATGCCTCCCGCAGCACGGCGGCGCGGTCCTCAGCCGGGACCGCGTCCGGCAGGTCACCCGTTGCCAGGTCCCGCAGCGCGTCATCCCGCTGCGCCACCAGCTCGGCGATGCGGGCCTGCGCTGCGTCCGCCTCGGTCAGCAGCCGGTCACGCTCGTTGATGAGGTCGTGTTCCCGCTCACTGACCACGCGGTACATCACCCGCAGCCGCTCGACCTCGGCGGCCGCGGTGACCGTGCCTTCCAGCCGGCCCACCGAGGGCGCGGCGGGCGTGTCGGTGGTCTCGGCTTCCCAGCGGGCGAGGACCGCACGCACGTCAGCGAGCACCGTCTCGTCCGGGACGTCCGGTTCCCGGTACCAGCGCCGCAGCGCGGCGGACAGCAGCTCGTCCAGGAAGTCGGCCAGGAAGCCATCCGCCACGAGCTGGTCGGCCCAGGGCAGCGGCTGGCCGGCGGCGCCGGACGGGCGGGCGTTCACTGGGCGCTCCCAGTGATCGGGGCGTCGGCGACGGGGAAGCTGTAGGCGCTGCGGCCGTCGGGCAGGACGATCTCCCAGGGGCCGGGGAGGAGGCCGTAGGCGGCCCAGTCGCAGCCGCGGCGGGTCCCGGTGGACAGCGCGCCGAGGGTACGGCCGATGCACTCCTGGCCGAGGATCCCGGAGGCGGTGACGGGCTGGCCGTCGCGCCCGGTGCGCGGGTGCGCGGCCAGCGCGTCCTTCATGTCCTGCCCGGTGGCGACATCGCCGCAGGAGGGGCAGCGGAACGCCCACAGCATCGGGTCGTCGCCGAACCGTTCCCGGCAGAGCGCGACGAGCTCGGCCTGGGTCAGCCGGCGGTGTCCGGTCGCGGCGCGGCTCACCGGGCACCGCCTTCCAGGCCGCCCGCGCCGCCCGCGCCGCCCTCGGCCGGAGCGGCGGGGGCTGGGGCGGGGCTGGGCGGGGCCGGGGGCCGGGCGGCGCTGTCTGAGTGGAGCCCGGCGGCGGCGCCGAGGAGCGCGGTGGCCAGGACGCCGGTCACCACGGCCCAGTGCCAGGGCCGGGAGCGGTAGGGGGTGCGGTCCATCAGGCGTCACCGCCCGAGCGGAGCGTGCCGCCGTCGTTGCCGAAGTTGGGGTGGCGGATGCCCTCGTAGATGACGATGTGCTTGCCCTGCTCGTCGGTGGCGATCTCGCCCCAGGGCAGGTCCGGCAGGATCACGCCGCAGGCGTCGGCGCCCACGCCGCAGTGGCTGCACTGGTAGTCGTCCGCCCACACGGTGATCTCCCACAGGGAGCCGGGGTAGCGGTCCCGGTGGACGAGGGAGCCGTCGCAGTCGTCGTCGCAGGGCTGGCCATGGACGCAGTCGGTGCCGGAGCAGCGGCAGGGCTGGCCCGGGTCGGCGGGGCGCCAGACGGCTTCGGCGTGGGCGCGCTGGGCCGGGGTCACGTCCGGGCCCAGCGCGCGGACGCCCAGTGTCTCGGCGGTGATGCCCAGGGCGGCCTCGTCGGGGGTGGGCTGAAGGATGAAGGTCGTCATGAAGGGGTCGTCTCCTGGGGGTTGGCCGCCGCCAGGGCCGGGCGTGAGGGGTGCCTGCGGCCCCGGCGGGGCGTCTCGGGGGGAGGTGGTCAGCGGCGGCGGTGCCAGCCGCGGGGGCAGGCCCACAGCCACGCCCGCACCGCCGCCGCGGCGGCCATGAGGCCGAGGGCGGCGAGCGCGGCGCCGGGGACGGTCACGAGACGTGGTCCCGGTACGGCGCCGGGGCCGGGCCCGGCACGGGGCGCGTCGGCAGCGACGTCCTCTTCTCCGGCTCCTGCTCGGCGCGCCCGGCCTGCTCGGCGGACGGCTGCGCCGCCTCGGCGTTGGCCGGGACGTTCGCCTGCTCCTCGGCCCACTGGCCCGAGGCCCAGTCGGCCGGGGTCAGGATCTCCAGGCACCAGGTCGGCCGGTCGGAGGACAGTGCCCAGCCGAGCGCCCGCAGCTCCTCCGTCCCGGGCCTGGGGGCGACGACGAGCACCCGGACCTCGACGTGCACGCCGTGGAGGCCGTGGTAGTGGTAGGCGCGGCCCGGCTGGAAGAAGCCGGGGGGCGCCGTCGCGGTGCCGGCGGCGCGCATCAACTCCAGGGACAGCGTCTCGGTCGCCTTCTGCGCAGCGTCCAGGCGGTCGGCCAGCGCGGTGGAACGCTCCTCGGCGCGGTGCAGGTCCGAGCGGGCGGTCGCGGAGGCCCGCTCCGCCTTCTCGGTGCGCTCGGCCAGGCCGGTGAGCTGCTGGACGGTCGTGCGGTCGCGGCGCTCCAGCTCGGCGCACCGCTCCTGCGAGAGCCGCAGGCGCTTACGCAGGCCGGTGATCTCCGCCTCCAAGGCGCGGCGGGGGGTGGTGAACGGCCACATGGTCAGCGGCCTCCTCTACGGGCAGGGGCGGGCGGGGTGGTGGCCTGGGTGATCCCGCCGCCCCGGGGGGCGGTGACCTTCCCGGGCAGGCTGTACGGGGTGTAGCCGGGCACGGCGGCGCGGAGCAGGGCGGCGAGGTGCTGGTCCCGGATGGTGGCCGGGCCCTGGGCGTGGCCGCCCAGCGCGGAGGTGGCCGCGGCCTCCCGCGCGGCGAGTGCGAGGCAGGCGAGGCGGTGGCCGGTGACGCCCGGCCTGCGGGCGTACTCCCGCGCCAGCGCGGTCAGCACGTCCTCCGGGCGGGGCGCGGGGGGGGCGGGGCGGGCGGCGCGCAGCTCGGCCTCCCGCAGCGCGCACCACCAGGTCCACAGAAGGAGCAGGGCGGCGGCCAGGGCCGCGAGGCCGCTCACGAGTCGGCCTCGGCGTCGTAGGCGGCGGCGACCGGGACGGGGGTGACGGTGTAGCCGGTGCCGACGACGTCGTGCGTCATGTCCGGCGGGTCCTCGGGGTCCCGGGGCCCGGTCAGCGGCTCGATGGTGCACAGCTCCTCGGCGGCGTCCTCGTCCCCGCTGTCGGGGACCCAGGTCACCGCCGCCCCGGGCCGCTCCGCATGGAGCAGGGCCTGGCAGTGGGCGCGGGCGGCGCGGCGGGAGAGATAGGTGCCGAGCGGGCCCGGCTCGCCCTCGTAGGCGGCGCGGTAGACGGTGACCTCGCGCGGGCCGCCGCCGGGGTCCGTGGTGATCAGGGCGCGCACCATCTGCGCGCAGCGGGCGGTGATCGCCCGCGCGGTCGCGGACGCGTCCTCTTCCCTGTACGCCAGGACGGCGGCCTCGGCGGTCGCGATGGCCTGGTCGTGCGTGGCGGTCGCGATGTCCTGCGCCTCCTCCGGGTCGAACAGCAGCCCGGCGCAGTGCAAGACCTCGGCCATTCGGTCGGCATCGTCGGGGCCGAGGCCGTGCCGGGCGAGGAGGTCACGGGCGGCGTGTGCGACGCGGCGCGCGGGGTCCGGGGGGACGGCGGGCAGCGGGGCGGCCGGGGCGCTCACCGGTCCGTCTCCGTCCCGGCCTCGTCGGCCTGCGGGGCGGTGAGGGACCACGCCTCGTAGCGGACGCCGTCCAGCTCGCCGGTGGCGGAGGTGTAGATGCTGCTGTCGGGCCGGTCGGTGTGCGGGCGGGCGCTCGCGGTGCCGCCGAAGTGCTCGGCGAACTCGGTGACGGCGTCGGCGTTGTTGTGGAAGTACAGCTTCAGCTGCGGGTGGAGCCCGGCCGCTTCGATCGCCAGGGAGGAGGGGGCGGCCGGGGACTGGGCGATGATGCGGGAGGTGGCGGCGATCGCCGCCACCAGGCGGGCGCGGGTCTCCTCGGCCGCGGCGGCGCGCTCGGCGGCGACGGCGTCGCGGGCGGCGGCCTCGGCGAGCACCGCCGAGTAGTAGTCGATGTGGCCGCAGGGGTTGTCCCAGCGGTCGACGGCGTACCAGGCGCCGTCCTCGCAGAAGCGGTGCCCGGCGGCGGCGCCGCGGGGGCCGCCGCACGTGGGGCAGTGGGCGGAGATGGTGACGGTGCGGATCGTCACGCCGACGTAGTCGCGGCCGGAGCCGCGGTCGCAGACGCGGACGGTCATCGTCGGCCCGGCCAGCGGGTCGTCGGGGGCGGACGGCGCGGGCGCCGTTCCGCTGAGGTGCTGGGTAGGCTCGTTCACGGCCTACTCCTCTCTCTTCTGGGTTGTAGGGGGGATGGGCCACTCGGGGCCGCCGGCGCTCTCCGGCGGCCCCGGCCCGGGGGAGTGATCAGGCGACGGCGCGCGCGGCCAGGGCGTCGGCCTGGGTCTTGCGCTCCAGCCAGGCCAGGACGTCGGCGCGGTCGTAGAGGACCCGCCGACCCACGCGGCGCCCCTTGGGGCCGGTCCCTCGGTGCCGCATCTGAAGCACCGCAGCGGGAGTCAGACGGATCAGCTCAGCCACTTCCTTGGTCGTCATGAACTGCGGGGCGTCGCCCGTCCTGCTCATGGGATTGCTCCTGTCGGGGGATTTCGATCTCGGTGATCTCGCGTCCGAGGCCGGACGCGATGCGGGCGAGCACTTCAGGTGTCGGGTGGCGCTCGCCGCGCTCGATGCGCGAGAGGTGGGCGGGGGAGAGGCCGGCGGCCTCAGCGAACCGACGCAACCGGAAGCCGGCCAGCTCGCGGAGCCGCCGGATTTTCGGTCCATCGGCCTGCACGCCAGCGACGATACACAGGGATGCGCAACGAGACAAGACGATGCCTACCGAATCTCAACGACGCCGATCGGAGGTCGTGACGATGCGGAGGGCACGTGCAGATCACACGGGGATGGCGCGCACTCGTCTCGTGTCGGCGCTGATGGCCCGCTACCTTGTTGCCTGCTGTTGCCTGCGCCATGTCGGGTGGCGCAGGCGCAGTCACCGGGAGAGGTCACTCATGAATCGAGATCCACGGGCATGGCAGAGGCTGTCGCGCGCCTTGCGCGAGGCCAGGGGGCACAAGGGGCTCACCCAGGCCGACCTCGCCTCGCTGGCCGGGGTATCGCTGGCCGCGGTCGGGGCTGCGGAGAAGGGCGAGCCGCCAGAGAAGCGGATGCCGCCGACCCTGCCGAAGATCGCTCGCGCCCTCGGCTGGCCGGCAGGAGCGATCGAAACGATCCTGGAGGGCGCTGATCCGCCCGGAGGCTGGACCGAGCCCGCGGCCCGGCTCGACGCCGGCCTGGTCGAGACAGTCATGACCCAGGCCATGGTCACCGCCACCAACCAAGCGACAGCGGCTGAAATCAGGCGGGCGGTCACCATCGCCGTGGACGAGCTGCGTCGACACGGTGTCCTCAATGAGCCTGACGACGTACAACCAAATCAGACGATGTGAGACGACTAGTGACGAGGTATCTACCCGGGTAGGCTCCGCGATCTGGGCAACGGCGCCTGGGAAGCACGGGGAGGGACATGCACCGGCAGTCGACACCAGTCCTCGTCACGGACGAATTTCCGGCCAGCGTCTCGGTGGTGACCATGCGCGTCGAGGGGCGGCCGTACGGCGTGGTGAGCCGGACGGCCGCCGCGGACCGCAGCCGCCACGCCGAGATCATGCGGGCCCTGACGCGCGCCGGGATAGACCGGCAGGCGATACGCGAGGTGCTTGATGGGGTACGTGGCTGACCGCTGGCACAAGACCCGGCCGGAGCCGGGGGAGCCGGAGTGCGGCGAGCACAAGGGGAAGGTCCCAAGCCAGGCCCACGGCAAGGGGAAGCGGTGGCAGGCCCGCTACGACGGGCCGGACGGCAAGGAACGCACGAGCCTCCACAGGACCCTGACTGAGGCCGAGCGCGAGATCGTCAAGCAGGAGGCCGCGAAGCTGACGGGGAGCTGGATCGACCCGAAGGCAGGGAAGATCCAGGTCGGCACCTTCGCGCTGGAGACATGGCTGCCGGCGCAGGAGATCGGACGGCGCACGGAGATCGAGTACCGGGGCATCCTGGAGCGCTACCTGATCCCGGAGTGGGGGACCCGGGAGATGCACAGCGTGAAGCCGTCCGAGGCCAAGACCTGGCAGAAGCTGCTGGTCTCGAAGTACGAGCTGTCCGGCGAGTACCCGGCGAAGGTCGCCAGCAAGGCCCGCAGCGTCTTCCGCCTGGCGGTGCTGGACCGGGTCATAGCCGTCACGCCCTTCGCGGGGGTGCCTGCGCCCAAGTACGACCCGGTGGCCGTGGACCCGCCGGACCTGCCCGAGGTGCTGAGGCTGGTGGAGGCTGCCTACCACGACCGCTGGCGGGTGATGCTCGACCTCGCCTCCATGACCGGCCTGCGGTCCGGCGAGCTGCGCGGGCTCGTGCTCGACAAGGTCGACTTCCTGAACGGCGCGCTGAGGGTCCACCAGCAGCTCGTGTACGAGCGCGGGGAGGGCCTGTACTTCGCGGACCTGAAGACCGGCGCCGGCCGCCGCGTGATCCCGCTGCCGCAGGAGGCCGTGGACCTGCTGGCCGCCTACGTCGCGAAGCACCGGCCGCCGAAGGCCGGGCCCTGGAAGGGACTGCTCTTCACGATGCCGGGAGGTGAGCCGGTAGGCGAGAGCACCGCGGACTGGGCGCTGAAGTCGATCTGCCGGAAGGCGCGCACCGTGCCGCGGCACTGGCACGAGCTGCGGCACCACTACGCCAGCGTGCTGATCGCGGGCGGGGAGAACCCGCGAGTCGTCCAGGAGCGGCTGGGCCACAAGGACGTGGCGACCACGATGCGGATCTACGCCCACCTGTGGGCCGAGGCGGACAGCCGGACGCGCGACGTGCTCGCCGACGCGCGCAGGAAGGCCCGAGGGGCGACCATGGAGGGGACGGACCGGAAATCCTCCGCATCGGGCGGAAGGATTCCGGAATCCAAAGCCCCTGTCAGGGCTCTGACCATGGTAGGAGCATGATCAGTGACCTCACCACTGGATGTTCCAGGCGGAGAACGGGAGCTGAGATGCGCTCCCGGGGGTCCCGCGGCGTGAGCCCGGCGGCGCTGCCGCGGGACGCGTACGCGGAGGTGGCCGACGCGGTGGCGGCGGACATCCGCGCCGGGCGCCTGCCGCCCGGCGCGCCGCTCCCGGAGGAGCCGGCGCTCGCGGAGGCGTACGGCGTGGAGCCGCGCACGGCGCGCGAGGCGGTGCGCGAGCTGAGCGAACGCGGCCTCGTGGACACCCCACGCCCCGATCAGGGCCCGCCCCGCGTGGCCTCCCCGCCCTCCTCCCCGCCCCCGGACGGCGAGGAGGGCTGAACGACCACCCGCGGGGCGGGCGTTGGCCGGTCCCGGCCTCGGCGTGATCCGAGTAGCCAGTCGGTGACTCTCTGGCGTTTCACTACCATGAAACGAGTCGGCGCCGCGTGGCAGGCGCGTGCGGAAAGGGAGGAGCGAACGTCATGACGATCGCCCCTGAGCACGCAGGGAACGACACGGTCCGCTACCAGGCGATGCGCGACATCGTCGAGCGGATACAGGACGGCGTGCCCGGCAAGCTGGAGGTCACCAAGGAAGGGATCGTCCACGACATGGTGTCGCCCGGGGGGCCTCACGAGATGACGGCGGCGCGCATCAGCCGCCGTCTGGAGCGGGTCATGCCCGACGACTTGCTGGCCCACACCGGGACGCCGGACGTGGAGAGCCTGCACGAGGGCGTGCTCCGTCACCCCGACGTCATGGTGATGGCCTGGGCCGACATGGAGGTCGAGGGCTCCTTCGACCCCCGCACGGTCATGGCCGCCATCGAGGTGGTCTCCCGGTCGAACCCGGATAACGACTGGGTGGGCAAGATGCGGGACTACCCGCTGCTCGGCATTCCCGTCTACGTGATCTTCGACCCGCGTACGGGCGAGGGGGCCGTCATGTCCGACATCCACCCCACGCCGAGCGGCCCCCGGTACGCGACCCGCAAGGACTTCGTGTACGGCGAGGAGATCACGATCGGCGAGTGGACGATCTCGACCGCGGACCTGCCGCGCTATTCCGACACCACCGGCTGACACCGAGCGGGCCTGCGGACCGGCGTACGGGCCCGGAAAGGGATTTCCCTTTCCGGGCCCCGGCGCGTCAACTCTCGTTCCTCAGTGCGAAGGCGTCAGCTCGGGTTGTTCACCCACCCCGAACAGCCGACGTGGTCCTCGCAGACGCGGAAGCGGGCGATGCGGGAGGAGTACTCGGCCCACGGGCCCCAGTTTCCGTCCGAGCCGTTGCCGTCCCACTGGGAGACGTGGGCGCCGTTGGCGAGATACGCGTCGGCGTAGACGCCGTTGCCGTCGCTCTCGCCGTCGTAGGCGCGCATCGCGTACGCGGTGGCCTGGGCCCGGTCCGAGCCGTGCGAGAGCGTGGTGGCGGAGGCCGAGGTGGCCGTGGTGATCGCGAACAGGAACGCACCGCTCAGAACCGCTCCGGTCCTGAACAGATTCTTCGGAAATTTCCGCATGGTCGATCTCCCTTTCCTGTCTCCCGTGAACCGGCCTGATGCAAACCGGCCGCCCTCACGGTAGAAGCGCCCAACACCCGGGAGCCAGGCGCGTTTTCGCCAATCGCACCCGGGAATTGGCCGGAAATTCCGGAGAACATTCTTTCGCATTTTCCGCCCTCGTGAATCCTCGGAATTCCACCTGCATTCGGCCGGGAATTCACCGCCGGACGGATATCGTCCGAGTCGCCCACACCACGGTGGCAGGACCCATCGTGAACGTCTCGCCCGTCCCGAACGTCAGCCGCCGCCCGCCCCGGGGCAGCGCCGCCATGTCCACCACCGTCAACGCCTGCCCGCCGACGAGCAGTTGATCGCCGCACCGGACCGACTGCGCGTCCACGACGAGCCCGTGCGCGACGCCCGGCCGCACGTTCACCGCCCCACCCCGCCGCAGCCGGGCGCGCAGGCCCGCAGGGTGAACGCCCGCCCCACCCGGTCGAACACCGGCCCCAGCGCGCGGGTTCCCTCCTCCGCGACGCCCGCCAGGGACGTTCCGCACCGCACGCACTCCGCCTGCGCCCACTGCCCCGGACTCAGCCGTGCCTCCAGATCGACGCCCGCCAGCTCCGGCGGCGGCCCGCACACGTGCACGTCCCCCTCCGGGTACACCGCCGGACACCCCCCGCACCCCACGAGCCGCCGCGCGGGCGGCAGTTCACGCCGTCCGCCCACGCCGCACCTCCCAGAACGCCCCGCGCACCGCCGCCCGCAACGCCCCCGGCTCGGCCAGGCAGACCCCCGACGGCGCGATCAGCCACCGCAGCCCGGCCCCACCCGTGAAGGCCCCGGCCACGAACCGCGCCGGCGGCACGGCCACGCTCTGCCCGGCCCCCAGCACCTCCGCCCCGAACGCGTCCCACCCATCGGCGGCCCCCACCCGCACGAGCCACGTGAGGCTGTCCCCCACCTGATCCTCGATCACCGCCCCTTCCAACTGCGCCCGCCGCAACAGCGCGACCACCCGCACCCCGACGAACCCGGGCACGCGCACGGCGTCGAACCAGCGGTGACAGGGCACCACTTGCACGCCTTGTCCTGCGGACGGCAGCCACAGGGGGAGTGAGTCCTGTACTCGATCCATGCGCCGAAGTTACGTTTGGTGAGTGAGCCGTCACAGATATGCGGCGTGGGAATCCGGCCGTCGCGCCGCGCCCCCACCCGGCACGGAACGTGCCTGCTAAGCGAGTTCGAAGAACGCCGCCAGGCGGCGCTGCTGCGGCGTCAGCCGCCTGCGCTTGCTGTGCCGCAGCACGTCCCGGAACGTGCCCGCCGCCATGCGCTGGTGCCGCAGCCACTCCGGCGTCTCGTCCAGCAGCCCGGAGAGGATCGCCGTCGCCTCGGAGCCCTGGCGGAGCTGCGCGTGGGCCTGCGCCACGTCGAGGAGGTGGCGGCGCGCGAGCTTGCTGTCCGCGCCGTACCCCAGGCGTTCGGCGAAGGCCAGCACCCGGCGGGGGCGGCCCGTCACGAGGTAGTTCTCGATCCCCTGGAAGGCGACGGTGCGCCAGTCGAAGCGTCCCCAGCTCGACGGCTCCACCACGGAACGGCCGCCCAGCGCCGCGCCCGCCGTGCGGGCCATGCGCAGCAGGTCCCGGGCCTCGGCGGGCCGGTTGTTGCGGGCCGCTGCCGCGCTGGCGTGGATCAGCAGCTTCCCCCACGCGCCCAGCGTCTCGCGCGAGGCGCGGGAGATGCGCGGCTCGATCGCCTCGGCCGTTGCCACGCTGACGCGTTCGGCCTCGTCCAGCCTGCCCTGGCGCATGAGGAGCCAGCCCTGCTGGTACACCGCCCCGGCCACGCCCGCGCGGTCCTCCGCCTCGTCCGCGTCGGTGACGGCGTCCCGCAGGGCGACGTGGGCCAGGTCGTAGGCGCGCACCTGCGTGAGGTAACGCCCGGCCATCTGGAGGGCGTTGGACCGCAGGGCCAGCGCGCGCACGCGTTCGGCGCCGCCGTCGAAACGCTCGACGGCCGCGTGCGCCGAACGCACCAGGCCCGGCAGCAGCCCGGCCACCTGCCGGTAGTCGTCCCCGTGGTAGGCGTGGGCCACGTGCCGGGCGGCGTCCGCCAGGTGCCCGAGATCCAGCTCGGGGTCGGCCTCCCCGGGGGCCGCGACGGAGCCGCCGAAGGTGACCGGCGGGGCGATTGCCTGCCTCAGCGGCATCAGGGACAGCTTGTCGTCGTCCTTGCGCCGCGTCTCGTGCGGACCGCCCGCGTCGAAGAGCGCCGAGGTCCGCACGCGCAGCGCGCGGGCGAGCGAGTGATACGTCTCGATCCGGGCGTTGCCGCCGCGCTCGATCTTCTTGACCACCCCCACGCTGAGCCCGGCCGCTTCGGCCAGGCTCTCCTGGGTGAACCCGCGACGCAGCCGCAGGTCCCGCAGGCGGTCCCCGGGAAGAGCAGGCCCGGACATGGCGATCCCCGTCCTGTCGGACATCCGGTCACTCGCCAGGATAGGCCGCAGAATTGACGCGCGGGGTCGCGCTGTTCACGCTTCACCCGCCGGGGGCCTACGCCCCCGAGTCCGACGCGGAGTGGGCCAGGTGCGGCCACGGGGGGCGGGGGCCCGTGAGGGCCAGGTCGTGGCCCAAGGCGACGAGGCGGAGGGCGCGTTCCGTCGCGGCCGTGAGGAATTCCGCTGCGCGGGCGAGGGCCTCGGGGAGGGGGAGGGGGGCGGGGAGAATGGAGCAGTAGGCGGCGGCGCCCGCGGAGCGGATGTCGTCGGCGCCCTCGCCGAGGATGCCGGCGAGGACCAGGGCGGGGACGCCCAACGCGCGGGCGCGGCGGGCGATTTCGCCGGGGATCTTGCCGCGCGGGGACTGGTGGTCGAGGGCGCCCTCCGCCGTGATGACGAGGTCCGCGCGGGCCAGGCGCGCGTCGAGGTCGAGGTGGCCGAGGAGGACGTCGAAGCGGGGGAGGAGGCGGGCGCCGAGCGCCGCGAGGCCCGCGCCGAGGCCGCCGGAGGCGCCCGTACCGGGGGCGGTGCGCAGGTTGGGGGCGGCCGGGCGCAGGTCGCGGTGGAGGATCGCGGCCCAGCGTTCGAGGGCGGCGGACAGGTGCTCCACCTGGGCGGGGCCCGCCCCTTTCTGCGGTCCGAAGACGCGCGCCACGCCCATCGGCCCGCACAGGACGTTGTGCGGATTGCAGGCCACCAGCAGCTCCGTGGCGCGCAGCCGCGGGTCAAGACCCGTGGGGTCGATCCGGAACAGGTGGACCAATGCGCCGCCGCCGCGCGGCAGTTCGCGCCCCGAGGCGTCCAGCAGGCGCGCGCCCAGGGCCTGGAGGGCGCCCGCGCCGCCGTCCGAGGTGCCCGAGTCGCCGCAGCCGACCAGGACGCGGCGCGCCCCCGCGTCCAGCGCGGCCCGGATCAGCTCGCCGACGCCGAAGGTCGTGGTGCGGCCCGGGTCGCGCAGGCGCGGCGGGATGAGGGAGAGGCCGGCGACCGCGGCCATCTCGACCACGGCCGTTCCGTCGCCGAGCAGGGCGTAGTGGCCGGGCACGGCCTCGCCCAGCGGGCCGGTGGCGGTGTGCGCGATCAGCCGCCCGCCGGACGCGGCGGCCAGCGCCGCGGCCGTTCCCTCGCCGCCGTCCACCAGCGGTATCAGGTCGATCTCGGCGCGCGGCGCCACGCGGTGCAGGCCGGCGGCGATGGCCTGCGCGGCCTGCGGGGCGGTCAGGGACTCCTTCAGGCCGCTGGGTGCGACCGCGAAACGGGACAGGGGCGACAAGGGGCCTCCTCGGGGAGCGGGGGGAAATCAGGGCGCGACGCCGAACAGCGGCCACACGCCCAGCGCGAACGCCAGCACCAGCGCCGCGCTCAGCGGCGCGAGCACTGCGGACAGGCGCAGCAGGTCGGCGGGGGTGTAGGTGGGCGTTCCGGGGACTGCCGCGAAGAGAGCCACGGGCTTGGCCGACGCCGGGAGCGTGTGGCAGAACCCGGCCGCCGCCGTCGAGGCCAGCGCGGCGGCCACCGGGTCCACCCCGGCCGCCGCCGCGGCGGCCACCACCAGCGGGACCAGGACGGAGGAGCGGGCCGAGCGGGACTGGAGCAGCAGGTGGGCCGCGGTGCTGACCGCGACGACCACGGCCAGGAACGCCCAGGCCGGGACCGCCTCGCCGCCCGGCAGCCGGGAGACCAGCCAGTCGGCCGCGCCCGAGTCGGCCAGCGCGACGCCCATCGCCATCGTCGCGGCCATGAACAGCAGCAGCGACCAGGGGACGGTGGCCAGCGCGTCCTTCAGGCGGATCGTGCCGAGCGGCGCGGGCGCGGTGATCAGGACCGCGCCGAGCAGGGCCACCACCGCCGGGGGTATCCCGTGCAGCGGCTCACTGCACCACAGCGTCACCACCCCGGCCAGCAGGCCCGCGCACCGGGACTCGACGGCCGTCAGGGGCCCGGTCACCGGCCGGTCGCTGTGCTCCTGAACGGCCTCGGCCGCGATCCGCACCGGCCCGCGCCGGTCAGCGCGCCGGGTCGCGGTCAGCAGGACCGCCTCGGCGGCCAGGTGCGAGGAGGCCACCGCGAGGGGCAGGCCCAGCAGCAGCCACTGGTGGAACGCGATCCGCTCGCCCGTGGTCTCCCACAGCACCGAGACGGTGATCAGGTGCGCGCCGGCGCCGGTCAGCGTGGCCACGGCCGAGAGCAGGATCACCGTGGGGAAGAGCAGGGCCAGCGCGACGACCAGGCGCGGACGGCCCGCCAGGGTGCGGGCCAGCGCGAGAAAGACGGGCAGCGCCAGCGCGGCCCGGCCCGAGGTGGCCGGGACGGCGAAGGCCGAGACGACCAGCACCGCCGCGGTCAGGTGGAAGAGCTGCCGGACGGTGCGCGCCCCCGTCACCAGGAAGGCCGCGGCCCGCCCGGCCAGGCCGGTGCGCGCCACCCCGGCGGCCAGCACGAACGCGCAGATCAGCAGCCAGATCGTGGCGTCCCCCAGCGGCGCGAACAGCGCCTGGGTGCTGGTCACTTCGGAGACCGTCAGGACCAGTCCGGCGCCCAGGGCGACGTAGGTGTCCTCCAGGGGCCCGGCGATCCACGCGCACGTGGCCAGTGCGAAGACCGCCAGCGTGATGCGGCCCTCGCCGCCCAGGCCCGGGAAGTTCCGCGGGACCAGGAGGAGGCCGCAGAGCGTCAGCGCCGCGCAGACGGCGGCCGTCCGCGGGAGACTTCGGAGCGTCACCCCGCCAGTCTCGGAACGCCCGGTGAGCCGCCGATGAGCCGGTCATGAGGGGAAGTTCATCCGCACGGGGGAACGCCCGTGCCCGGCGCGGGCTCCCCGGACCCCCCGGACGGGTCACCCGCCAGCCGGTACCCCATCCCGCGGACCGTCTCCACGCGCCCGGCGCCCAGCTTCTTGCGCAGCGCCCGGACGTAGACGTCCACGATGTTGGAGCCGGGGTCGAAGTCGTAGCCCCACACGTGGGACAGGATCTGCTCGCGGGAGAGCACCTGCCCGGGGTGGCGCAGGAAGAGCTCCAGCAGCACGAACTCCCGCGCGGTCAGGTCCACGAGTCCCTGGCAGGCGCCGGTGCGCGCCCGGCGGGTGCGCAGGTCCAGGCTCAGGTCCCCGCAGCGCAGCACCGTTACCTCCGGGGCGCGGGCGGCCGTGCGCAGGCGCAGCCGCACCCGGGCCAGCAGCTCCTCGAAGCGGAACGGCTTGGTCATCCAGTCGTCCGCGCCGCCCTCAAGACCGGCCACGGTGTCCCGCACCGAGTCCCGGGCCGTCAGCACGATCACCGGCACCTGCACCCGCGCCTCGCGCAGCTCCCGCAGCACGGTGAACCCGTCGCGGCCCGGCAGCCCGATGTCCAGGACCACCAGGTCGAAACGCCCGGAGCCGGCCGCCGCGAACGCCGCGTCACCGTCGGGCGCGATGGCCGTGACGAAGCCGTTGGCCCGCAGGCCCTTCTCGACGAAGGCGGCGATCCGCTCCTCGTCCTCCGCGATCAGGATGCGATTCACTGCGGGGCCTCCTGGGGGGACGGCAGGGGTGGCTGGGTGGGCAGGACCAGGACGAACGTCGCGCCGCCGCCCGGGGTGGGGCGCAGGTCCACGCGCCCCCGGTGGCCCTCGGCGATGGCCCGCACGATGGACAGGCCGAGCCCGCCGCCCCCGCCCAGCCCGCCGCCGCGCCGGGACGCGCTGCCCCGCCGGAAGCGTTCGAAGATCAGCTCCGCCTCGCCGGGCGGCACCCCGGGCCCGCCGTCCGCCACGTACAGCTCGGCCAGGGGCGGCCCGCCGCCCGGCGGGGTCACCAGCCGCGAGCCGATGCGGACCCGCGCGCCCGGGCCGGTGTGCTGGACGGCGTTCTGCGCGAGCTGGACCATCGCCTGGGTGATGCGCTGGGCGTCGGCGCGGATCTCGCAGCCGGCCGCCTCGGGCAGCTCCCAGCGCCGCTCGCCCAGGGCCCGCGCCTTGACGAACACGTCCGCCGTCAGCTCCGCGAGCTGCACCGGGCCGGGGTCCACGAATCCGGGGCGCTCGGCGTTGGCCAGCAGCAGCAGGTCCTCCACGAGCCGGCTCATCCGGTCCAGCTCCTCCGTCACCAGGCGTACGGTCTCCCGCCGTTCCGCCGCACCCCCGGCGTCCGCGTCCTGGCTCATCAGCTCCAGGTGGCCGCGCACGATGGTGATCGGGGTGCGCAGCTCGTGCCCGGCGTCGTCCACGAAGCGGCGCTGCGCGGCGAAGGCGCGCTCCAGCCGGTCGAGCATGGCGTTGAACGTCTCGGCCAGGGCCTGGATGTCGTCCCGGCCGCGCAGCGGGATGCGGCGGGTGAGGTCCAGCTCGGTGAGCTGGGCGGCCGTGGCGCGTACCAGCCGCACCGGGGCCAGGATGCGGCCGGCCACCACCCAGCCCCCGGCGCAGGTCATCAGCAGCGCGACGCCGGAGATGGCCACGAGCAGCCGCACCACGTCCTCGGCCTGACCCAGCGCCCGGTCGGCGTGCAGGGCCACGATGAACGCCGCCTCCGCGTCGCCGGAACGGGCCGGGGCGATGGGCACCTTGGCCCAGCGGATCTCGCCGGAGGCGCGGCGCAGCGTGCCGGTGCGGCCCGGGGCCTCGGCGATCCGCTCCAGCGCGGCGGGGTCCTCGTGCAGGGGCAGCGGGGCGGGCACCTCCCGCGGCTGGCGGATGAGGACGGGCCGGGGCTCCTCGCGGACCAGCCCCAGCAACTCCTCGTCGGTGTCCGGGTACTGGCGTTCCAGGAACGCCGTCAGCAGCCGCCGCGCGTCGGTGAAGGGCGCGCCCGTGGCCGGGTCCACCTCGTGCTCCACGAAGCTGCCGAACTCGGAGGTCTCCTGGGACAGCAGCCGCCCGGTCCGCTCGGTCACGTCGCGCAGCAGGATGGAGCGCGTGGTGAGAACGACGGTGGTGAGGGCGACGGCCATCACCACCAGCAGCCACAGCAGGATGCGCAGGCGCGCGGAGTCGCGGAACGGTCGGCGCGGGGGGCGGCCGGGGGCGCGTTGGGGGGAGCGTCCGGGGGCGTGCGCGGCGGCGCGGGCGGGCGTTCCGCCATGGGCGCGGTCAGCCGTCGTCGCCGTCGTCCCCGTCTGCCGTGTCCTCGCCGTCCTCCTCGTCTCCCTCTCCCTCTCCGAGGTCCTCCGCGTCCTCGCCGTCGTCATCCTCGGCCTGTGCGCCGTCCTCCTCTCCGGCCTCGCCCAGCCCGTCATCCGGAGCGTCCCGGTCGCCGTCGTCGTCCTGTGGATCGGTGTCATCGATGGATCCCGCGGTGGGGGAGGGCCCGGGCACGATCTCCTCGTGGGGCGGGGCGGCCGGCGGGGCCGGGTCCCGCAGCTCGATGTCGGCGGGGACCCGTGGCGGCTCGGGGTCGTCGCTGAGCAGGAAGCTGGTCCCCGCGATGCCGACGGGTATCAGGACGACGGCGGCGAGGGTCGCCATCCGGTGCGAAAAGGCCATGGCTCCCAGGCTCGGGGCGGACCGCGGTGGGCTGCATGAAAGCAGGATGAGGGAAGACTCATCCGGCGCGATGTTGAACCGAACGGGTGAAATCACCTCTTTCACCATGTTCGCCCCCGGGTGCGTCCCCCTCGGCCTTGCCCCTCGTCAGGCGGCCTGCCTACACCGGGAGTTATGGACACACCACTGACAGCAGACAGCCTGCTCTCCCATCTCAGGGACGAGGGCGCCCGGGTCGAGGAGTACAAGTCCTGGCGCACCCACAACCGCGACGAGGCCGGGGCCTGGGGCCCGGTGCACGGCGTGATGCTCCATCACACCGTCACCGAGGGCACCGAGGCCACCGTGAAGTTGTGCTACGACGGCCGTTCGGGCCTCCCGGGGCCCCTGTGCCACGGCGTCGTCGCCAAGGACGGAACGATTCACCTCGTCGGGCACGGCCGGGCCAACCACGCCGGCCCCGGCGATGGGGACGTGCTGGCCGCCGTGCAGGCCCGCGAGACCTCGCTCCCCGAGGACAGGGAGACCGACACCGACGGCAACACCCACTTCTACGGCTTCGAATGCGTCAACCTCGGGGACGGCAAGGACACCTGGCCGCCCGAGCAGGTCGAGGCCGTCGTCCGCGCCTCGGCCGCGCTGTGCCGCGCGCACGGCTGGGACGGGGGCGGGGGCGTTCCGGTCATCGGCCACGTCGAGTGGCAGCCGGGCAAGAGCGACCCGCGCGGGCCCGGCATGGACCTGGCGGACGTGCGGCGGCGTGTGGCCGAGCGCCTGGAGCACGACGCGGACTGGAGCCCGACGGCCGGCTGAGGAGCCCGACGGCCGGCTGAGGCGGCGGCGCGGGAACGTCCCGGCGCGCGGCGACGTCCCCGCGCCCGGCGCCTCGCCGTGCTCCGCGTCCGAAGCCCTACGTCTGCGCCGGGTCCCCGGACCGCGCCGGGCCCGGCCGTTCCGCCTCCCGCCGGACCAGGCCCATGTACCGGTCCCAGTCCCAGTGCGGGCCGGGGCAGGTGCGGATGACGTCCGGGACCTCGTTGTGGCCCAGGATGTGCTCGCGGTCCACGGGGATCTCGTAGCGGCGGCATATGTCCGCCACCAGCCGAGCGGAGGATTCGTACATCGCGTCCGTCAGATAGGACGGCTCGTCGGCCCAGCCCTCGTGCTCGATGCCGATGCTGCGCTCGTTGAACGACCGGTTCCCCGCGTGGTAGGCCACGTCCAGCTCGCGCACAAGCTGCGCCACGTGCCCGTCGGAGGAGCGCAGCACGTAGTGCGTGGAGGAGCCGTGGCCCGGGTCCTGGAAGACCCGCAGGGTGATGGGGTACGTCGCCTCGGGCATGTGGATGACGACGCGGTCGATCGTGTAGTCCCGGGGGCGGTTCGCCCGGCGGTAGTTGGCGGGGGAGGCGGGTATCCACTCGGCGGTGCCGAGGTCCACCTCGCCCTCCTCGCGCGGGATCTCCGCGACGCCCGAATGCCGCCACCACAGGCGGGAGAGGCTGTCCCACCCGGCCACCACCCCGACGCCCAGCGTGCCCGCGGCGCCGCCCAGCAGCAGCCCCCGGCGGCCCAGCCGCCCCCCGCCGCCGGCGGAATGCTCGCCCATCGCTCTTCCGTCCCCCTCGCACACCTTGCCGACCGCACGCCGGGGCCCGGACCCGCCGCTCCCGCCGGGAGCCGGCGATGCCCGCGCCTGGCTGGAACAACGGGCGGGCCGGACGGCTTGTTCCGGACCGGCTCGTACAATCGGCACACCATGCCGTACCTGGACCACGCCGCCACCACGCCGATGCTTCCGGAGGTCGTCGCGGCGATGACCGCTCAGCTCACCGCCACCGGCAACGCCTCCGCGCTGCACGGCTCCGGGCGGCGGGCCCGCCGCACGGTGGAGGAGGGGCGCGAGGCGGTGGCCGCCGCGCTGGGGGCGCGCCCCAGCGAGGTCGTCTTCACCTCCGGCGGCACCGAGGCGGACAACCTCGCGGTCAAGGGCCTGTTCTGGGCCCGCCGGGACGCCGCCCCGCGCCGCACCCGCATCCTGGCCAGTCCCGTCGAGCACCACGCCGTGCTGGACGCGGTCGCCTGGCTGGCCGAGCACGAGGGGGCGCGCGCCGAGTGGCTGCCGGTGGACCGGCACGGCCGGGTCCACCCCGAGGCGCTGCGGGAGGCGATCGAGCGGGACCCCGAGGACGTCGCCCTGGTCTCCGTCATGTGGGCGAACAACGAGATCGGGACGATCCTGCCCGTCCCCGCCCTGGCCGCCGTCGCGGCCGAGTACGGCGTGCCGGTGCACGCCGACGCGGTGCAGGCGGTGGGGCAGACCGAGGTGGACTTCGGCGCCTCCGGGCTGGCCGCGCTCACCGTATCCGGCCATAAGCTCGGCGGCCCCTACGGCATCGGCGCCCTGCTGCTGGGCCGCGAGTGGGCCCCGACCCCGCTGCTGCACGGCGGCGGCCAGGAGCGGGAGGTGCGCTCGGGAACGCTGGACGTTCCCGGCGTGGCCGGGTTCGCCGCCGCCGCCGGGCTGGCCGCGGAGCGGCGCGAGGAGTTCGCGCGCGAGGTGGGCGGGCTGCGGGACCGGCTGATCGCGGCGGTCACCGAGGCCGTTCCCGACGCGGTCCTCGGCGGGGACCCCGACCCGGCGGGGCGGCTGCCGGGCAACGCGCACTTCGCCTTCCCCGGCTGCGAGGGCGATTCGCTGCTGCTGCTCCTGGACGCCCAGGGCATCGAGTGCTCCACCGGCTCGGCCTGCACGGCGGGCATCGCCCAGCCCAGCCACGTGCTGCTGGCCACCGGCGCCGACCCCGAACTCGCCCGCAGCACGCTGCGGTTCAGCCTCGGGCACACCTCCACCGAGGAGGACGTGAAGGCCGTCACGGAGGCCATCGGCCCGGCCGTGGAGCGGGCGCGCACGGCCGGGCTGAGCTGACAGCGGGCTGGCCTACTCTGGAGGGGCTATGACCGAGACCCCTGTCCCCGCTTCCGCTCCCGGGCCCCGGCTGCGCGTGCTGGCCGCGATGTCCGGCGGCGTCGACTCCGCCGTGGCCGCGGCCCGCGCCGCCGAGGCCGGGCACGAGGTCACCGGCGTCCACCTGGCCCTCTCCGCCAACCCGCAGTCCTTCCGCACCGGCGCCCGCGGCTGCTGCACCGTCGAGGACGCCCGCGACGCCCGCCGGGCCGCCGACATCATCGGCATCCCCTTCTACGTGTGGGACCTGGCGGAGCGGTTCCGCCGCGACGTGGTCGAGGACTTCCTCGCGGAGTACAGGGCCGGCCGCACGCCCAACCCCTGCCTGCGCTGCAACGAGAAGATCAAGTTCGCCGCGCTGCTGGACAAGGCCCTGGCCCTCGGCTTCGACGCCGTCTGCACCGGGCACTACGCCTCCGTGGTCACCGGCCCCGGCGGGCGCCGCGAGCTGCACCGCTCCGCCGACGCGGCCAAGGACCAGAGCTACGTCCTGGGCGTGCTGGACGACCGTCAGCTCGCGCACGCGCTCTTCCCCCTGGGCGAGACCCGCGCCACCAAGGAGGAGATCCGCGCCGAGGCCGAGCGCCGGGGCCTGGCCGTGGCCAGGAAGCCCGACAGCCACGACATCTGCTTCATCGCCGACGGCGACACCCAGGGCTTCCTCGCCCGCCACCTCGGCGCGTCCGAGGGGGACATCGTGGACGAGGACGGCCGCAAGGTCGGCAGCCACCAGGGCGCGCACGGCTTCACCATCGGCCAGCGCCGCGGCCTGCGCATCGGGCACCCCGCGCCGGACGGCAAGCCGCGCTACGTCCTGGACATCTCCCCGGTGACGAACACCGTCACCGTCGGCCCCGCCGAGGCCCTGGGCGTCACCGCCCTGACCGGCACCGCCCCCCGCTGGTGCGGACCCGCCCCGGCCGGCCCCGGGCGTTACACCGCGCAGCTCCGGGCCCACGGCGGCGAGACCCCGGTCACGGCCGAGCTGGCGGACGACACGCTGCACGTCCGCTTCGACGCGCCCGTGCGCGGGGTGGCCCCCGGCCAGGCCGTCGTCCTCTACGACGGCACGCGCGTGGTCGGGTCCGCGACGATCGCGACGACGGAGCGCGCGGGCGCGGGCGTGGGCTGAGGGGGCGTTGGCCACCGGTCCTTGCAACGCCCGCGCCGCCGGAACGTCCCTGGCGGGGAACGCCCGTCAGCGCAGGTCGTCGCGGCGGTTGGCCAGGACCGGGATCGTGCGGCGGGCGTCGTCGGCCTCGGCCGGGTCCACGTCCGCCAGCAGCAGGCCCGGCGCCGCGCCGAGGCGGGCGCGGACCTCCCCGAAGGGGGAGACGGCCATGCTGTGGCCGATGCCGGTCGGCGCGCTCGTCGCGGGCGGCTCGCCCACGGTCGCCGGGTCCGCCTGGCCCGCCGCCACCACCCAGCACGTCGCGTCCAGCGCCCTGGCCCGCACCAGCACCTCCCACTGCGCGGCCTTCCCCGGCCCCGCGCCCCAGGAGGCCGGCAGCAGCACCACCCGCGCCCCGTCCCCGGCCAGCCGCGTGAACAGGCCGGGGAAACGCACGTCGTAGCAGGTCGCGAACCCCAGCCGCACGCCGTCGAGGTCCACCGTCACGGCCCGGTCCCCCGGGGCCACCGTCGCGGACTCCGCGAAGCCGAACGCGTCGTAGAGGTGCACCTTGTCGTAGTGCGTGTCGATCCCGCGCCCGGTGATCAGCAGCGTGTTCCGCACCCGGCCGTCCCCGGACGGGGTGAACATGCCCGCCACGACCAGCACCCCCGCCGCGTCCGCGACCGACCGCACCCGCGTCGCCCACGGGCCCTCCAGCGGCTCGGCCAGCGGCGCGAGCGGGACCCCGAAGCGGGCCATGGCCGCCTCCGGGAAGACGACCACGTCCGCGTCCTCGGCCGCGGCGCGCGCGGTCTCCCGGGCCAGGGCCGCGAGGTTCTCCTCCGGCGAGACCCCGGAGGCCAGTTGGCAGGCCGCGATCCGCATGCGCGCTCCTTCTCCGCCGCGGTCGCCCGCGGCTCGTCGGCGGTCACCGCGTAGGGGACCATGGTGCTATGGCAACGCATGTGATCACGGGAGCGGGTTCGGGCATCGGCGCCGCCGTGGCGGCCCGGCTGGCCGAGCGCGGGGACCAGCTCTGGCTCTGGGCGCGCGACGCGGGGCGCGCCAAGGAGCTGGTGGAGCGTTTCCCCGGCGCGCGGACGCTGGTGGGCGACCTCTCCGAGCCGGAGCGGCTCTCCTGGGCGCTGGGCCACCAGGCCCCGCCGGACCGCGTCGACTCCCTCCTGCACATCGCGGGCGTGGTCGAGCTGGGCGAGGTCGGCGAGCTGACCCCCGCGATCTGGCGCGCCACACTGGCCGCCAACCTCGTCGCCCCGGCCGAGCTGACCCGCCTGCTGCTGCCGCAGCTCCGGGCCGCCCGCGGCCACGTCGTCTTCGTCAACTCCGGCGCGGGGCTGCGCGCCCACCCCCAGTGGTCGGCGTACGCCGCCAGCAAGCACGGCCTGCGGGCGCTCGCGGACGCGCTGCGCGCCGAGGAGGCCGCGCACGGCCTGCGGGTCACCACCGTCTACCCGGGCCGCACCGCCACGCCGATGCAGGAGAAGGTGCACCGGCAGGAGGGCAAGGAGTACGACCCCGCGCGGTGGATCCCCGCCGACGCGGTGGCCACCACGGTGCTCACCGCGCTGGGCCTGCCCCGCGGCGCGGAGGTCACCGACCTGACCGTCCGCCCGCAGGCGGGCTGAGGGCGCGGACGGCTCGGACGGCTCGGACCAGGAGTGACGCACGGAATGACCGAACACACCAGCGCGACCGACGGCGGACCGGCCACGGACGAGGCGGCCACGGGCGGCTCCGCCGGAGGGCAGGCGTTCCCCTGGGGAACGGCCGCGGCCACCGGCGTCGGCTCGATGCCGGGCGAGGACCCCAGGGAGGCGGCCAGGACGGTCGCCGGGACCCTGGAGAGCTTCCTCTTCCTGCCCGAGCTGCCCGCCCGCGGCCCCGGCGCCGACATGACCGGGCGCACCGCCGGGCTGCTCGCCGAGCTGTACGCCCGGGTCGAGCCCAGCGGCTGGCGGCTGGGCGACCGGCCGGGCCGGGACACCCGCAGGGCCCGGTCCTACCTGAGCGCGGACCTGGACGCGCTGGAGGAGTTCACCCAGGGGTACGCCGGGGCGCTGAAGGTGGCCGCCGTCGGGCCCTGGACGCTGGCCGCCTCGCTGGAGCGCCGCAACGGCGAGGCGATGCTGGGCGACCCGGGCGCCTGCCGGGACCTGGCCGCCTCCCTGGCGGAGGGGCTGCGCGGGCACCTGGCCGACGTGCGGCGGCGTGTGCCGGGCGCCCGCGTCGTCCTCCAGCTCGACGAGCCCTCGCTCCCGGCCGTGCTGACCGGCCGGGTGCCCACCGCCAGCGGCTACCGCACCCACCGGGCCGTGGACCGCGGGGTGGTGGAGGAGGCGCTGCGCGGCGTGCTGCGCGAGGGGGCCGGAGAGGACCCGGCGGTGGTGCACTGCTGCGCGCCCGGGGTGCCGTTCGGGCTGCTGCGCCGGGCCGGGGCCGCGGCCGTCTCGTTCGACTTCCGCCTTCTCACCGAGCGTGACGACGACGCGCTGGGTGAGGCCGTGGAGGCGGGCACCGGGCTGCTGGCCGGGGTGGTGCCGGGCGCCGGAGCCGGAGAGGGGGCGTTGTCAGACCCGGCCGGTACTGTCGGGGGAGTCAGGTCGCTTTGGCGCAGGCTGGGGCTGGCCCCCGGTTCCCTCGCGGAGTCCGTCACGGTCACCCCCTCCTGCGGCCTCGCGGGCGCCTCCCCGGCGTACGCGCGGGCCGCGCTCGCCCATTGCGTCCGGGCCGCGAGATCTCTCGCGAATGACCCAGAGTGACGGGAGAGCAGACGGATGGCTGGCGAACGGGGCGCACGGGCCGGACACCAGGATCTGACGGCCGGGGCCGGGCCGGCCTCGGCCGTGCCCGCCGAGGCGCGCGAGCGGCACAAGTGGCTGGCCGAGCAGGTCGAGGAGCACCGCTTCCGGTACTACGTGAAGACGGCCGTCATCTCCGACGCCGCCTTCGACGAGCTGCTGCGCGAGCTCACCCGGCTTGAGGAGCAGCACCCCGAGCTGCGGACCCCGGACTCGCCCACCCAGCAGGTCGCCGGGCGGTACGAGACGGAGTTCACCGCCGTCGAGCACCGCGAGCGCATGCTCTCGCTGGACAACGCCTTCGACGACGCCGAGCTGGACGCCTGGGCCGAGCGGGTCGCCGAGGAGCTGCGCGGCATCCCGTACCACTTCCTGTGCGAGCTGAAGGTCGACGGCCTCGCGGTCAACCTCACCTACGAGCACGGCCGCCTCACCCGCGCCGCCACCCGCGGCGACGGCCGCACCGGCGAGGACATCACGCCCAACGTCCGCACCATCGAGGAGGTCCCCGACCGCCTGACGGGCGAGCGCGTGCCGGACCTCGTGGAGATCCGCGGGGAGGTCTTCTTCCCCATGGAGCGCTTCGAGGAGCTGAACGCCCGCCTGGTCGAGGCCGGCGAGAAGCCCTTCGCCAACCCGAGGAACGCCGCGGCGGGCTCCCTGCGCCAGAAGGATCCCAAGGTCACCGCGAGCCGCCCGCTCCAGATGGTGGTGCACGGCATCGGCGCCCGCGAGGGCTTCTCCATCGACCGGCTCTCCCAGGCGTACGGCCTGCTCAAGGAGTGGGGCCTGCCCACCGCCCGCGCCGCCAAGGTCGTCGAATCCCTCGACGGCGTGCGGGAGTTCATCGCGTACTACGGCGAGCACCGGCACGCCGTGGAGCACGAGATCGACGGCGTCGTGGTGAAGCTGGACGAGATCCCCCTCCAGGGCCGCCTGGGCAGCACCTCCCGCGCCCCCCGCTGGGCCCTGGCCTGGAAGTACCCCCCGGAGGAGGTCAACACCAGGCTCCTCGACATCCGCGTCGGCGTCGGCCGCACAGGCCGCGTCACGCCCTACGCCGTGGTCGAGCCGGTGACCGTGGCCGGCTCCGAGGTGGAGTTCGCCACCCTGCACAACCAGGAGGTGGTCAAGGCCAAGGGCGTCCTCATCGGGGACACCGTGGCGCTGCGCAAGGCGGGGGACGTCATCCCCGAGATCCTGGGCCCCGTCGCGGACCTGCGCGACGGCAGCGAGCGGGAGTTCGTGATGCCCTCCGAGTGCCCCGAGTGCGGCACCCCGCTGCGGCCCATGAAGGAGGAGGACGTCGACCTGCGCTGCCCCAACGCCCGCTCCTGCCCCGCCCAGCTCCGCGAGCGGATCTTCTACCTCGCCGGCCGCCGCAGCCTGGACATCGACCACTTCGGGTACGTCGCCGCCACCGCCCTCACCCAGCCGCTGGAGCCGGCCGAGCCCCCGCTGCGGGACGAGGGCCGGCTCTTCGACCTCACCGTCGAGGAGCTGCTGCCCATCAAGTCCTACGTGCTGGACCAGGACACCGGCCTGCCCAAGCGGGACCCCGAGACCGGCGAGCCCAAGGTCGTCACCTTCTTCGCCAACCAGCAGGGCGAGCCGAAGAAGAACACCCTGGCCATGCTGGAGTCCATTCGCGCCGCCAGGGAGCGGCCCCTGGCCCGCATCATCACCGGCCTGTCCATCCGGCACGTCGGGCCCGTCGCCGCCGAGGCCCTGGCCCGCGAGTTCCGCTCGCTGGACGCCATCGCCGCCGCCGGCGAGGAGGAGCTGGCCGCCACCGAGGGCGTGGGCCCCACCATCGCGGCCTCCCTGAAGGCATGGTTCTCCGTCGACTGGCACCGGGAGATCGTCGAGCGCTGGCGGGCCGCCGGGGTCCGGCTGGCCGAGGAGGGCGAGGCCGAGGCCGCGCCCCGCCCGCTGGCCGGCGTCACCGCCGTGGTCACCGGCACCCTGGAGGGCTGGACGCGGGACGGCGCCAAGGAGGCCCTGCAGAGCCGGGGTGCCAAGGTCACCGGCTCGGTGTCGAAGAAGACCGACTTCGTGGTCGTCGGCGACAGCCCCGGCTCGAAGTACGAGAAGGCCGTGGCGTTGAAAGTGCCCATCCTGGACGAAGCGGGTTTCACGGTTTTGCTGGAGCACGGCGCGGAGGCCGCGCGGGAGGCGGCGCTGCCCCCCGAGGAGCCCGCACCCGCCTGACGTGGAAGGACCCCCGATGGCAAGGCAATACGTCATATTCCCACGGCATATCCGTATGTGAGGGCCTTTCAGCAAGCCCAGGGGTTCCCTGCCCTTCCCCCGCCAGGTCGGCCTAGGGTGGTCAGGTGCGCCCGGCTCCGGGCGCGGGCGACACCGGCCGTGAGAGGGATCCCGCATGCAGTCAGCCCCCCAGGGGAGACCGGCCCCGCAGCGCGACCCCGCGCCGGTGATGGCGGCGTTCACGCGGTACCTGCGGCCCGCCATCCTGGCCGGCGCGGGCATCGCGTTCCTCATAGGCGTCATCCGCGTGCTCGCCGAGGGCCGCGCCCTTTTCCCTGGCGAACGGCCGGGCTGGGGCTTCGCCGTGCTGACCGGCGTCATCGTGGCCCACCTCGTCGCCCTCGGCCGCGACCGCTGGTGGGGCGGCTCCGGCTCGGGCGCCGCCCTGGCCCTGGCCATGCTGCTGCTCTACGGCTGGGTCCCCGCCGTGCTGGTCAGCCTCTCCGTCGTCACCCTCGTCGGCGCCGCCCGCCGCGACCGCTGGCCCGACGCCCTCCTGCACGGCGCCATCGACATGCTGGGCGTCGGCGCCGCCGCGCTCGTCCTGGCCGCCTGGGGCACCCGGCCCAGCGTCGAGCACCCCTGGGCCCCGGCCGACTGGCAGTCCTCCACCCTGCCCCAGCTCCTCCTCGGCGCCTGCGCCTATCTGGCCATCTCCCGCACCCTGCTGTGGCTCTCCTCCGCCCCGCCCGGCGGCCTGGCCTCCCTGGCCGGCACCGCCCTGCTGCGGCAGGGCCTGGTCGCGGTGGCGCTGCTGTGCATCGCCCCGCTGATCGTCGTCGTCGCCGCCGAACGGCCGCTGCTGCTGCCACTGTTCGCCGTGCCGCTGATCGCGCTCGACTCCTCCGTGTGGATGGCCAGGGCCCGCGACGAGGAGCAGCTCCTGGACCCGCTCACCGGCCTGCCCAACCGCCAGTGGCTCCTGGAGCGCACCCGCACCGCCCTTCAGGAGGCCGCCCGCGGCGGCGACCGCGCCGCCCTGGTCCTCATCGACCTCGACAGCTTCCGCACGGTCAACGACACCCTCGGCCACCTCACCGGCGACCGGCTGCTGCTCCAGACCGCCGACCGCATCCAGCGCGAGCTGCCCCGCGACGCCGAGGCGGCCCGGCTGGGCGGGGACGAGTTCGCCGTGCTGCTGCCCCGCGTCGCCTCCGCCACCGCGGCCCAGCGCGCCGCCCGTGCCATCGTCGGCTCCCTGGGCGCCCCCCTCCAACTGGACGGTCTGACCCTCGTAGTGGAGGCCAGCGCCGGGGTCGCGGTCTTCCCCGAGCACGCCCCCGAGGCCGAGGGCCTGCTGCGCCGCGCCGACGTGGCGATGTACGCCGCCAAGCGGGACCGCAGCGGCGTGGAGGTCTACGACGCCAGCCGCGACGGCAACACCCCCGACCGCCTCGCCCTGCTGGGCGACCTGCGCCGCGCGCTGGACAACGGCGAGGTGGAGCTGCACTACCAGCCCAAGGTCTGCTTCGACGGCTCGGTGGCCGGCCTTGAGGCCCTGGTCCGCTGGCAGCACCCGGAGCGCGGCCGGGTTCCGCCCGACGAGTTCATCGCCATAGCCGAGACCTCCGGGCTGATGCCCCGGCTGACCGAGTACGTGCTGGAGACGGCCCTGTGCCAGGTCGCGCGCTGGCGCAAGGCCGGGCTGACCGTCCCGGTCGCCGTCAACGTCTCCCCCCGCGACGTCTACACCCCCGGCTTCGCGGGCGCGGTCGCCGCCCGCCTGGCCCGGCACGGCGTCCCGGCCGGCTCCCTCCAGCTCGAGATCACCGAGCACGTGATGCTGGAGGATCCGCAGCAGGCCGCCGACACCCTGGCCGGGCTCACCGGCCACGGCGTGCGGATGTCCCTGGACGACTTCGGCACCGGGTACTCCTCCCTGGTGCACCTGCGCCGCCTGCCCGTCAGCGAGCTGAAGATCGACCGCTCGTTCGTGGCCCGCCTCACCGTGGACAGCGAGGACGCCGAGATCGTCCGCTGCACCGTCGAACTCGCCCACTCCCTGGGCCTGGTGGTGGTCGCCGAGGGCGTGGAGGACGACGAGACCTGGGACCGCCTCCAGGCCCTGGGCTGCGACGCCGTGCAGGGCTGGCTGGTCGCCGCCGCCATGCCCGCCGCCGAGACCACCCGCTGGCTGCGCGCTCGCGGCATCCCCCACACCCCCGACGACGCCGCCCCCCGGGACGTGCGCGAGCCCGTCCGCTGACCCGGCCCCGCGGCCCGCGGGACGGGGGACGGCCGCGAACGCCCGGGGCGGGCCGGGACGGAGAGGCCCAGGCGCGGGGAGGCCGGGGGAATACGGTGCGCGGGCCGTCGTGCCGTCGCCCTAGGATTGGCGTAAGTACCCTGTAGTCCCTTGCGCACGGCTAGGGCGCAGGAAGAACCCAGCCCGCGACGAGCAAGAGGATCGCCACATGCCTGGCATCACGCGCGAGGAGGTCGCCCACCTCGCCCGGCTGGCGCGTCTGGAGCTGACGGCAGAAGAGCTCGACCACTTCGCCGGACAGCTCGGCGACATCATCGGCGCGGTCGCCCGCGTCGCCGATGCCGCCACCGAGGACGTTCCGCCGACCTCCCACCCGCTGCCGCTCACGAACGTGATGCGCGCCGACGAGGTCCGCCCGGGCCTGAGCGCCGAGCAGGCGCTCTCCGGCGCCCCGGCGAGCGAGCAGCAGCGTTTCAAGGTGCCGCAGATCCTGGGGGAGGAGTGAGCGAGATGGCCGATCTGACCCGGCTGACCGCCGCCGAGCTGGCGGGCGCCATCGCGGAGGGGACCGTCAGCGCCGTCGAGGTCGCGACCGCCCACCTGGACCGCATCGCGGCCGTGGACGAGAAGGTCCACGCGTTCCTGCACGTGGACCGCGAGGGCGCCCTCGCCCAGGCCCGCGCCGTGGACGCCAAGCGCGCCCGCGGGGAGCGCCTGGGCCCGCTGGCGGGCGTTCCGCTGGCGCTGAAGGACATCTTCACCACCGAGGGCGTCCCCACCACCTGCGGCTCCCGCATCCTGGAGGGCTGGATCCCGCCCTACGACGCCACCGTCACCCGGCGCCTGAAGGCCGCCGACGTGGTGCTGCTGGGCAAGACGAACATGGACGAGTTCGCCATGGGCTCCTCCACCGAGAACAGCGCCTTCGGCCCGACCGGCAACCCCTGGGACCTCACGCGCATCCCCGGCGGCTCCGGCGGGGGTTCGGCCGCCGCGCTGGCCGCGTTCGAGGCGCCCCTGGCCCTGGGTACCGACACCGGCGGCTCCATCCGGCAGCCCGCCGCCGTCACCGGCACCGTCGGCGTCAAGCCCACCTACGGCGCCGTCTCCCGGTACGGGATGGTCGCCTTCTCCTCCTCGCTCGACCAGGGCGGCCCCTGCGCCCGCACCGTGCTGGACGCGGCGCTGCTGCACGAGGCCATCGCCGGGCACGACCCGCTGGACTCCACCTCCATCGACGCCCCCGTCCCGCCCGTGGTCGAGGCCGCGCGCACCGGCTCCGTGGCCGGGCTGCGGGTCGGCGTCATCAAGGAGTTCGACGGCGAGGGCTTCCAGGCCGGGGTGCGGCAGCGGTTCGCGGAGTCCGTCGAGCTGCTGCGCGAGCTGGGCGCCGAGATCGTCGAGGTCTCCTGCCCCTCCTTCGACAAGGGCCTGGCCGCCTACTACCTCATCGCCCCCTCGGAGGCGTCCTCCAACCTGGCCCGGTTCGACGCCATCCGCTACGGCCTGCGCGCCGGGGACGACGGCACCCGCTCCGCCGAGGAGGTCACCTCCCTCACCCGGCAGGCCGGGTTCGGCCCCGAGGTGAAGCGCCGGATCATGCTGGGCACCTACGCCCTGTCCGCCGGCTACTACGACGCCTACTACGGCAGCGCGCAGAAGGTCCGCACCCTCATCGTGCGGGACTTCGCCGCCGCCTTCGAGCGCGTGGACGTGCTGGTCTCCCCGACCACGCCGAGCACGGCGTTCCCCATCGGGGAACGCGTGGACGATCCCGTTGCGATGTACCTGACCGACCTGTGCACCATTCCCTCGCCCCTGGCCGGGAACGCCGCGATGTCCCTGCCCTGCGGGCTGGCCCCCGAGGACGGCCTGCCCGTCGGGCTCCAGATCATCGCGCCCGCCATGGCCGACGACCGCCTCTACCGCGTCGGAGCGGCCGTCGAGGCCGCCTTCCAGGCACGCTGGGGGCACCCGATCCTGGAGGAGGCACCCGCGCTATGAGCAAGAAGCCCAAGTCCAAGGCCAGCACCTACCTGTCCCTCGGCTCCACCCTCTTCGGCGCCTTCGGCACCGTGCGCAGGCTGAAGGAGGCCCGCGTGGAGGGGGACCGGCTGCGGTTCGCCGACGCCCTGGTCTCGGCCGCGGCCGTGGTCACCGGCATCGCTCTGCTCGCCCGTGACCTGCGCCGGATGAACAGCGAGAGCGCCGCCGTACCGGCCGGCGACGGGAAGTAGCGGAGGCAGAACGACTGTGACCGTCACCGAGCTGGTGCCGTACGAGACGGCGCTGGAGTCCTACGACCCCGTCATGGGCCTGGAGGTGCACGTCGAGCTCGGCACCAGGACCAAGATGTTCTGCGGCTGCGCCACGACGCTGGGCGCCGAGCCCAACAGCCAGACCTGCCCCACGTGCCTGGGCCTGCCCGGGGCGCTGCCGGTGGTGAACGCCACCGGCGTGGAGTCGGCCGTCCGGATCGGCCTGGCCCTCAACTGCAAGATCGCCGAGTGGTGCCGCTTCGCCCGGAAGAACTACTTCTATCCGGACATGCCGAAGAACTTCCAGACCTCCCAGTACGACGAGCCCATCGCGTACGACGGGTACCTGGACGTGCAGCTCTCGGACGGCGAGGTGTTCCGCGTCGGGATCGAGCGCGCCCACATGGAGGAGGACACCGGCAAGTCCACCCACATCGGCGGCGCGACCGGCCGCATCCACGGCGCCTCGCACTCGCTGCTGGACTACAACCGCGCCGGCATCCCGCTGATCGAGATCGTCACCCGCCCGATCACCGGCGCCGGCCTGCGCGCCCCCGAGGTCGCCCGCGCCTACGTCGCGGAGCTGCGCGAGCTGATCCGCGCCCTGGGCGTCTCCGAGGCGCGCATGGAGATGGGGCAGTTGCGCTGCGACGTCAACGTCTCGCTGCGGCTGCACGGCCGGGAGGCGTTCGGCACCCGCAGCGAGACCAAGAACGTCAACTCGCTGCGCAGCGTCGAGCGGGCGGTGCGGTACGAGATCCAGCGGCACGCGGCCGTTCTGGAGGACGGCGGCACGATCGTCCAGGAGACCCGGCACTTCCACGAGGACAAGGGCACCACCACCTCGGGCCGCGTCAAGGAGGAGGCGGAGGACTACCGCTACTTCCCCGAGCCCGACCTGGTGCCGCTGGCGCCGTCCCGGGAGTGGGTGGAGGAGCTGCGCGGCTCGCTGCCGGAGCTGCCGCTGGCCCGCCGCAGCCGCCTGCGGGCCGAGTGGGGCATCCCGGCGCACGAGATGCAGTCCGTGCTCAACGCCGGGGTGCTGGACCCGATCGTCGCCACCGTCGAGGCGGGCGCCGACCCGGCCGCCGCGCGCAAGTGGTGGCTGGGCGAGCTGGCCCGGCGCGCCAACGAGCAGGGCGTGGAGCCCGCCGCGCTGGCCATCAGCCCGGCGCAGGTGGCGCGCGTCGCGGCCCTGGTCGCGGAGGGCGCGCTGAACGACAAGCTCGCGCGGCAGGCCATCGAGGGCGTGCTGGCGGGCGAGGGCGAGCCCGACGAGGTGGTGGAGAAGCGCGGCCTGCGCATCGTCTCCGACACGGGTGCGCTGGGGCAGGCGGTGGACGAGGCCATCGCGGCGAACCCGGACATCGCCGAGAAGATCCGCAGCGGCAAGGTCGCGGCGGCGGGCGCGCTGGTCGGCGCGGTGATGAAGGCCACGCGCGGGCAGGCGGACGCCGGGCGCGCGCGGGAGCTGATCCTGGAGCGCCTGGGCGCGCAGGGCTGAGGCCGAGGGCTGCCAGGGCCCGTCGTCCCCTCGGGGGCGGCGGGCACTGAGGCTTCTCGGGGGCGGAGCTGCCCCGGCCCCGGCGGCCTAAGGCCCCGCGCGGGCCGGGGCTCGTGCATCTGAGGCCCTCCTTCCGGGGGCGTCCTAGTCCCGGACCCCCGGCGCCCGGCCTACGACGGCGGTCTAAGGCAGGGGGGTCCGCCGGGTGTGGGCGATTGCCCGATGTGCCGAGGGGGGCTGGCGGCGCAGGCTGGACGCATGCTGAATCACGAAGCACTGCACCGATACCGCGCGGCCGAGCTGGAGCGGGCCGCCCGGGAACAACGCCTCGCCGCCGAGGCGCGGCGGGCCCGCCGCCAGACTCGCCGGCGCTCCGCCCGGAGTGCCGGCACCGGCCGGGACGAGCGCTGGACCACCGCCGCCTGAGCCCGCCGCCCGCCGGACCCGTTCGTTCGGCCGGCCTCGTTCGTTCTGCCGTTCGGATAAGCGATACCGCGCTGTCAGTGCCCCGTGTCATCCTCGACGGCGTGGAGAGCCGCAGCGTCAGTCCGGTGTTCGTCGGCCGAGGCCGGGAGCTGGCCGAGCTGGCGGACGGCCTCGCGCGCGCCCGCGTCGGCGAGCCGCAGGCGTTCGTCATCGGCGGCGAGGCCGGCATAGGCAAGACCCGGCTGCTGGGGGAGTTCCTCACGCTCGCCGGGCCGACGGACGCGGTGACCGCCGTCGGGTCCTGCGTCGAGCTGGGCGCCGACGGCCTGCCCTTCGCCCCCGTGGCCGCCGTGCTGCGCTCCCTGCACCGGCAGCTCGGGCCCGCGCTGACCGACGCGGCGCGCGGCCGGGAGGGCGAGCTGGCCCGGCTGCTGCCCGAGCTGGGCGAGGCCGGTTCGCCGGGGGACAACGCCCTGGGCCGCGCCCGCCTGTTCGAGCTGACCACGCGGCTGCTGGAGCGGCTGGCCGCCGACCGGCCGCTGATCGTCGCCGTCGAGGACCTGCACTGGTCCGACCGTTCCACCCGCGAGCTGCTGGGATACCTCTTCCGCTCCGTGCAGAACGCCCGCCTCCTCGTCCTGGCCACCTACCGCACCGACGACATCCACCGGCGGCACCCGCTGCGGCCGTTCCTCGCCGAGCTGGACCGGCTGCGCAGCGTCCGCCGCATCGAGCTGGCCCGCTTCACCCGGGGCGAGGTCCGCGCCCAGATCGCCGGGATCACCGGCAGCCGGCCCGCCCCCGCCCTGCTGCACTCGGTCTTCGAGCGCTCGGAGGGCAACCCCTTCTTCGTGGAGGAGCTGACCGCCAGCGACTCCCCCTCGCGCGGCATCAGCGAGAGCCTGCGCGACCTGCTGCTCGTCCGGGTCGAGGCGCTGCCCGAGGAGGCCCAGGACGTGCTGCGGATCGTCGCGGAGGGCGGCTCCTCCGTGGAGCACGGCCTGCTCGCGGCCGTCGCGGAGCGGCCCGAGGGCGACCTGCTGGCTGCGCTGCGCGCCGCCGTCGGCGCCCACCTGCTCACCCCCACCGCCGACGGCGACGGGTACTGCTTCCGGCACGCCCTGATGCGCGAGGCCGTCGTCGACGACCTGCTGCCCGGCGAGCGCGCCCGGCTCAACCGCCGCTTCGCCGAGGCCCTGGAGCGCGCCGGGCACCTCGTCCCCGCCGACCAGCACGCCGCCCGCCTCGCCAGCTACTGGTACCACGCCGGCGACCCCGCCCGCGCCCTGCCCGCCGTGCTCGACGCCGCCGCCCAGGCCCGCCGCCGGTACGCCTACGCCGAGGCCCTGCGGCTGCTGGAGCGCGCCCTGGAGCTGTGGGACGGCGCGCCCGAGGAGGTCCGCGCCGCGCTGCGCCCCGCCGAGCCGGTCTGGGGGTATCCGGGGAACGGCACCGGCGGCCCCGTCGGCGCCGTGGACGTCCTGGCCGAGGCCACCATGGCGGGCCTGCTCTCGGGGCAGCCCGAGCGGGCGCGGGCCATGAGCAAGCGGGCGCTGCGGCTGATCGACGAGCGCGAGGAGCCGCTGCCGGCCGCGTGGTTCTGGCTCCAGCGGGCGCGGATGGCCGAGGGCCTGGGCCGCAGCGACGGCCGGCCCGAGCTGGACCGGGCCCGGGAGCTGGTCCGGGGCCTGCCCCCGTCCACCGTCCACGCGCAGGTGCTCGCGCACGACGCCGCCTGGCGTTCCATGGACCGGCCCGGGCCCGAGACCTTCCGCACGGCCGAGCGCGCCGTGGAGCTGGCCCGCGCGGTCGGCGCGCGGACCACGGAGCTGTACGCCCGGATCACGCTGGCCTGCCTGCGGGCGGACGCCGGGGAGGCGGAGGAGGGCCTGGCCGAGCTGTCCGCCGTGCTCGACCGACTGCTGAGGCGCGGCGAGGTCAGCCTCATCGGCCGCTGCCTGGTCAACCGCAGCGCCATCCTCGCCGCCGTCGGCCGGCTGCGGGAGGCCGCCGACGCCGGCGCCGAGGGCATGGCCGTGGCCGACCGGTACGGCCTGGAGGACACCAAGGGCTGGCTGGCCGCGAACCAGTCCGACGTCCTGGTGGACCTGGGCCGCTGGGACGAGGCGGACGCGGCCGTGGCCACCGCCCGGCGGGTGCCCGCCTCGGTCAGACCCAGGGCCGGCGCCATGCTCCAGGCCGGCCGCCTGGCCGTGCTGCGCGGGGACGAGGCGCTGGCCAGGTCCGAGCTGGCGGGCGCGCGGGCGGAGATCAGAACGCCCGACCTGAGGCCGTCGTTCACCATCGAGCTGGCCCGGCTGGAGGTGGAGGTGGCCGCCTCCGAGGGGCGGATCGACGCGGCGCGCGAGGCGTTCCGGGCGGTCACCGGCGAGCCGTTCCCCTCCTTCACCGCCGGCCTGGTGTGGGGGCTGCTGTTCGCCGCGGCGGGCGCGGAGGCGGAGAGCCGGGGGCTGCCCGGGGCCGGGGCGGGGCGGGGCGAGGCGCTGGAGCGCATCCGGGCGGCCATGCGGCCGGTGCGGCGCGGGGGGACCACCTGGGCCGCGTTCGGCCGCCTGGTCGACGCGCAGCTCGCGCGGGCCGAGGGGCGGGACGTTCCCGGGGTCTGGGCCGAGGCGGTGGCCGCGCTGGAGCCGGCCGGGCTGCCGTACCACCTGGCCGAGGCCCGCCGCTGCTGGGCCGAGGCGCTGCTGGGCGCGGAAGGCCCGTCGGGGCCCGCGCGGGAGCGGGCCGCCGCGGTGCTGCGGCCGGCGCGGGCCGCAGCCCGCTCCCTCGGGGCGCGGACGCTGCTGCGGCGCGTCGAGCAACTGGCCGCCCGCGGGCGGCTGTCCCTGGACCCGCCGGCCCAGGAGCCCGCGCCCGCCTCCGCGCCGGCCGACCCCTTCGGGCTGACCCGGCGGGAGCTGGATGTGCTGTCGCTGGTGGCGGCGGGGCGGAGCAATCGTCAGATTGCGCAGGAGCTGTTCATCTCTCCGAAGACGGCGAGCGTGCACGTGTCGAACATCCTGGCCAAGCTGGAGGTCTCGGGGCGCGGCGAGGCCGCCGCCCTCGCCCACCGCCTCGGCCTGAGCCTCTGAGGTCCCCCCCGGGCATCTGAGGCCCCCCGCACGGGGGAAATCGGGAGCCTGCCCGATGCCGCGCGCCCCCCTGGCGGCCGAGGCTGCGTATACCGGGAGACACCCGGGAGCACCGGGGGGACTGTGGCCTCCGGCGGGAATCCGCGACAGCCAGGGAGCACACCATGGCCCACGGGGCCTTTCACGAGATCGCCCACGCCGAGGCGAGAATCGCGCAGTTGCGCGCCGAGGCCGACCACGCGCGCCTGGCCGCCCACGCGGCGGCGGCCCGCCGCGCGGCCAGGGCGGCCCGCCGCCCCCACCCCGAACCCCCGCCCCCCGCCCGCGGCCTCCGCTTCGCCCGCATCCTCCACCCGACCCGCGGCCTGCGCCGCATCCTCCTCCGCCGCTTCGGGGCCTGACCCGCGTGGCCCGGGCGGCGGCCCGTCGCGGGACCGGCGACCCTGCCGGGATGTCAGTGGCATATGCGATGCTGCGAGGCATGCAGAACCGCACCGTCAGCCCCGTCTTCGTCGGCCGCGCCGCCGAGCGTGCCGCGCTGGACGAGGCCCTCGCCCAGGCCGGCACGGGGCGCCCGCAGGCGGTGCTGGTCGGGGGCGAGGCCGGGGTCGGGAAGACGCGGCTGCTGGAGGAGTTCCTGGGCCGGGCCGCCGCCGGGGGAGCGGTCACCGCCCTCGGCGCCTGCGTGGAGGTCGGCGCCGACGGCCTCCCCTTCGCCCCCGTCTCCACCGTCCTGCGGTCCCTGCACCGGCAGCTCGGCGAGGAGCTGACGCACGCCGCCGCCGGCTTCGGCGGCGAGCTGGCCCGCCTGCTGCCCGAGCTGGGCACGCCCGACGCCGCCCTGCGCCCCGCCCGGGACGTCGAGGTCCGCGGGCGGCTGTTCGAGATGACGTTGCGGCTGCTGGAGACCCTGGCCCAGGACCGGCTGCTGGTCCTGGTCATCGAGGACCTGCACTGGTCCGACACCTCCACCCGCGAGCTGCTCGCCTACCTGCTGCGCACCCTCCAGCACGGCCGCATCCTCCTCCTGACGAGCTACCGCTCCGACGACATCCACCGCCGCCACCCGCTGCGGCCGTTCCTCGCCGA
Source organism: Streptomyces boetiae (assembly GCF_031845405.1). NCBI lineage: Bacteria > Bacillati > Actinomycetota > Actinomycetes > Kitasatosporales > Streptomycetaceae > Streptomyces > Streptomyces boetiae. The sequence continues at coordinate 4,443 of NZ_JAVREN010000008.1, read as the reverse complement.
GCTGGACCGGCTGCGCACCGTCCGGCGCCACCAGCTGGCCCGGTTCACCCGCGAGGAGGTCCGCGACCAGCTCGCCGGCATCCGCGGCTCCAAGCCCCCTGAGGAGCTGCTGGAGCAGGTCTACCGCCGCTCGGACGGGAACGCCTTCTTCGTCGAGGAGCTGGCCTCCCTCTCCGGCGGCTGCCGCCCCGGCATGATCAGCGACTCCGTGCGCGACCTGCTGTTGGTCCGCGTCGAGGCTTTGCCCGAGACCGCCCAGCCCGTCGTCAGGATCGCCGCCGAGGGCGGCTCCAAGGTCGAGTACGGCCTGCTGCGGGCCGTCGCCGGGCTGGACGAGGACCGGCTGATCGAGGCCCTGCGCGCCGCCGTGGGCGCCGGCATCCTGCGCGCCGGCGAGGACGGCGGGTACCGCTTCCGGCACGCCCTCGTCCGCGAGGCCGTGGACGACGACCTGCTGCCCGGCGAGCGCTCCCGGATCAGCCGCCGGTACGCCGAGGCGCTGGAGGCCGACCCCTCGCTGGTCCCCGCCGACGAGCTCTCCGCCCGCCTCGCCACCTACTGGTACCGCGCGCACGACCCCGCCAAGGCCCTGCCCGCCGTGCTCGCCGCCGCCTCGGGGGCCCGCTGCCGGCACGCCTACGCCGAGCAGCTGAAGCTGCTGGAGCGCGCCCTGGAGCTGTGGGACAGCGCCCCGGCCCAGGTCAAGCGCGGCCTGCGGATAGCCGAGGACGCCGAGTCCTACCCCCTGTGCGCCTGCTCCGACGACGCCCTCAGCTTCCTCGACATGCTCGCCGAGATGACCCTCGCCGCCCGGTACGCCGGGGAGCCCGAGCGCGGCCTGTCGGTGATCAGCCGGGCCCTGCGCGCCCTGGAGGGCCTGGGGCACCCGCTGCGCGCCGCCTGGTTCTGGACCGAGCGCTCCCGCCTGGTGCGCAACCTCGGCCGCGGCGACGGCTGGCAGGAGCTGGCCACCGCCCAGGAGCTGCTGCGCGGCTTCCCGCCCTCGCCGGTGCACGCCCGGGTGCTGACCGAGGCCGCCCTGTGGGGCGCGGTCTTCTCGCCCGGCCCCGGCAGCCTCGCCATCGCGGACCGGGCCATCGAGCTGGCCCGCGAGGTCGGGGACGACATCGTCGAGCTGGCCGGGCTGCTCAGCCGCGGCGGGCTGCTGATCGAGACCGGCCGCGGCGAGGACGGCCTGGCCGTGCTCCGCGCGGTGGCCGCCCGCGTCGTCCAGGAGGGCCTGGTCGGCGTCTGCACCCGCAGCCACGTCAACCTCCAGTCCCTGCTGGAGTCCATGGGCCGCTCCGAGGAGTCCCTGAAGGTCGCCGAGGAGGGCCTGGCCCTCTCCGTCCGGTACGGCCTGCGCGACACCCAGGCCTGGATCCAGGGGAACCGCTCGGACGCCCTCTACTCCCTGGGCCGCTGGCCCGAGGCCGAGGAGGCCGCGCAGGAGGCCAAGCGCCGGGCGCAGACCCCGGTCACCCGGGCGCTGGGCGCGCAGCGCCTGGCCCGCCTCGCGCTGGCCCGCGGGGACCTGGACGCCGCCGAGGCGGAGATCGCCGCCATGGCCGAGCACCACCCGGTCTACCGGGGGCTGGCGCCCCAGTACGCCCACCCGCTGGCCGAGTTCCGCCTGACCCTGGCCGCCGCGCGGGGTCGCGTCCTCGACGCCCGCCGGGTGCTGGCCGAGACCGCGGACGCCGGCCTGGAGACCGGCTCCGCCTGCTACACCTGGCCGCTGGTGTACGCCGCGGCCCGCGCCGAGTCCGGCGCGCTGGGCGTCCCCGCCGCCGCCCCCGGCCGGGCCGAGGCCATCGCCCGCGTCCGCGCCTACGCCGAGACCCTGCGCCGCTGCTACCCCGTCTGGGCCGCCTACGGCGCGCTGACCGAGGCCGAGCTGCGCCGCGCCGAGGGCACCGCGCGGGCGGGGGACTGGGCCGCCGCCGCGGTCGCCTTCGAGGGCCTGGACCGGCCCCTGGAGCCCGCGCTGGTCCGCGTCCGCTGGGCCGAGGCGGTCCTGGCGGACGGCGACCGCGACCGGGCCGCCGAGCTGCTGACCGAGGCCCACACCGCCGCCACCGCGCTCGGCGCCGCCGGCCTCGCCGAGGAGGCCCGGCGCCTGGCCCAGCGCGCCCGGCTCCCCCTGGCCCCCGGCGGCGCGGCCCGCGCGGGCGACGGCGGCCCGCCCGAGTCCTTCGGCCTCACCCGGCGGGAGCTGGATGTGCTGTCGCTGGTGGCGGCGGGGCGGAGCAATCGTCAGATAGCGCAGGAGCTGTTCATCTCTCCGAAGACGGCGAGCGTGCACGTGTCGAACATCCTGGCCAAGCTGGAGGTCTCGGGGCGCGGCGAGGCCGCCGCCCTCGCCCACCGCCTGGGCATCGTCGGCGCCGCCCGCGCCCAGGCCCCCGCGTAGGGCCCGCCCGGCCGGCATTCCGCATCGGCCCGCGGCGTCCGGCTCCCGCCGGACCCGGGACGTACCCCCCCGCGGAGCGCCGGGCGGGCCCCGGCCCGCCCCGTCGTAGCCTGGCGTCCATGCACGCACCGGAGGTCTGGCTGCCCTTCCCGCCCGCCGAGCTCGCCCCGCTGCCCGAAGGGCTGACCTACCACCACTGGGACGGGCAGCCCGCCTTCCCCGCCGACCCGGCCCGCTGCGCCTTCTACGCCGTCCCCTACCTCAAGGGCACCGCCACCTCCCTGCGCCCCCTGCCCCGCATGACCGGCGTCCGCGTCGTGCAGACCCTCACCGCCGGCGTGGACGACATCCTCCCGGCCGCCCCCGGCCTGCCCGACGGGGCCGTCCTGTGCAACGCAGGCGGGCTGCACAACACCAGCACCGCCGAGCTGGCCCTGGCCCTGATCCTCGCCGCCCAGCGGGACATTCCCGGCGCCGTCCGCGCCCAGGACCAGGGCCGCTGGTCCACCGCCATGCGCCCCTCGCTGGCCGACCGGCACGTCCTCGTCGTCGGCTACGGCGGCATCGGCGCGGCCGTGGAGGAGCGCCTGCTGCCCTTCGAGGTCGCCTCCGTCACCCGCGTCGCCTCCCGCCCCAGGACCGCCCCGCGCGGCCCCGTCCACGGCGTCGACGAGCTGCCCGAGCTGCTGCCCTCCGCCGAGATCGTCGTCCTGTGCGCCCCCCTGACCGAGGCCACCCGCGGCCTGGCCGGCGCCGCCTTCCTCGCCCGGATGCCCGACGGCGGCCTGCTGGTCAACGTCGCCCGCGGGGCCCTCGTGGACACCGGGGCCCTCCTCGCCGAGCTGGCCTCGGGCCGGCTGCGCGCGGCTCTCGACGTCACCGACCCCGAGCCCCTGCCCCCGGACCACCGCCTGTGGCGGGCCCCGAACGCCCTGATCACCCCGCACGTCGGCGGCCCCTCCACCGCCTTCCGCCCCCGCGCGGAACGCCTGCTGCGGGCCCAGCTCGCCCGCTTCGCGGCCGGGGAGCCCGTCCGCCACGTGGTGGCCACGGGCGGCCAACCCCAAAGCCCCTGAGGGACGTTCACTCTTTCCGTTACTTTCGGTAGAACTCATATGCCACTGAGTGACGATCCTGGTGTATCGTCCCAGCGGGCCGGAAGGGAGACCGGCCCCGGCGGGGCAGACCTGTTGAGAGAGGGGGCCGCTCACCCATGGACGCAAGACCGGACGCCGCGCGTTCGCCCGGCGACCCCGCCGCCCCCTCCGCGCTGGGAGGGCCGCTGCCCCAGCTCCTCCTGGGCGCCGTCTGCGCCGCCTACACCACCGGCGCCGTCCTCGGCTGGGGCTCCCCGCGCCTGGCCCTCGCGATGGGCGACTTCGGCCTGGCCGCCGCCGCCCTCCTCGCCGCCGCCTCCTGCCTGTGGTACGCCCGCCGCTGGGCCGGCGAGCCCCGCGCCGCCTGGATCCTCTTCGGCGTCGCCTCCCTCGCCATGAGCCTGGGGAACGCCATCTGGGGCTGGTACGAGGTGGTCGAGGGCCGCCCCGTGCCCTGCCTCACCGCCGCCGACGCCTGCTTCCTGCTCTTCGCCCCCCTGGCCATCGTCGGCCTGCTGCTCCTGGCGAAACGGCCGGTGACCCCCTCCGGCTGGATCTGCCTGGCGCTGGACACCTGGCTGATCGGCGGCTCCCTGATGACGCTCTCCTGGAGCGTCGCGCTCACCCAGGCCGCCCAGCGCCAGGGCGAGTCCGTGCTGCGCTCCGCCCTCGGCCTGGCCTACCCCCTGCTGGACATCGCCCTGGTCAGCACGGTCCTCGTGCTGCACTTCCGGCGCAGCCCCGCCCACCGCGCCGCGATCAACGCCGCCATCGCCGCGCTCGCCCTGACCGTGCTGTGCGACGCGCTGTTCACCTCCCCCGTCCTGCGCGAGCGGTACAGCTCCGGCCAGCTCCTGGACGCCGGGTGGTTCGCCGGGTCCCTCCTCCTGGCCGGGGCGCGGTGGATGGGGATACTGCCCCGCTCGGCCGAGC